>QQUM01000040.1 GCA_008501545.1 Calditrichota bacterium | reverse complement strand
GATGCATACGCCTGGCAAACTCAGAGAACAAATTGGATCGAAAACCTGCGACAAAAGCACAAAATTATGATGTCGGAAAAAGGATTGCTGACTGCAATTTCGATGACAAACAGGAAACGTGGATGACTAAATTAGCAAGCAAGTATGTCTATTTCATCTTATTAATCGCTCTTTATTCCCTGGCGTTTTTTCAATGTACGGAAGAAAAACAGAAAAGCCCGATTATTGTTCGTATCGGAACAGGGGAATTGACAATCGATGATTTGCGAAACAGTGTGCCCGATGACATCAAGTCAACAATGACACGTGATGATATCCGGGAATATGTGCGCAATTGGATGAATAACCAAATTCTCTACCAGGAAGGGCTTCGTAAAGGATTTGGCGAAGACATGTTGATTAAAAAACGTGTTGAAAACTATCGCCGAACATTGATCGGTTCTGCTTATATAGATGATCATCTCCAAAAACGGGTGACGTTTCCGGATTCCCTAATCCAGCAATATTATGAAGAAAATTCTGAAGACTTCGTTCGCCAGGATGTGGAAATTTACTTGTATCACATTTTAATGCCGACAAAAAAACAGGCTGACTCTGTTTATAATTTAATTCGTTGGCGGAAACATCCCTTTGATACAACAGCACGTTACATCGGTGATATTCGTGGATTGGACAAATCCGAATGGGATATTGGATATATTTCGCAAGGTATGCTGCTTGATAAGTTGTATCAGGCGGTTAAAACAAGACGTGTTGGTTTGCCGACTCGTCCAATTGAGACGGACTTCGGTTTTCATTTATTGCAGGTCGATGATCGAAAAAGCAAGGGAACAATTCGTGACCTTGATGATGTTAAAGATGAAATTGTTGCCCGTCTCGAACACATGAATCGCAATGAGCGATATCGTCAACATTTGAGTTTATTAAAAAATGGGGCATCAATTGAGACAAATTTTCAATTAATTGATTCTATGCCAATTGATTCTTTATTGTATGCAATGGAACCAACAACCCAGAGTGAGTAAGTAATGCGTATTCTTTTTTCAATATTCTTTTTTTTCACATTTACAATTTCGAGTGTCGCGCAGGAAATGCTTGACCGTATTGTTGCCATCGTCGATGACAATATTATTCTGCAGTCAGAATTGATGCAGTATACACGACAGTATGCGATGCAGTCAAAAATTGATTTCAGTAATCATCCGGAAAAAATTCAACAACTGGAGGATGAGATACTCAAGGAATTAATTACCTCCAAAGTATTACTCGTTAAAGCAAAAGAAGACAGTATCGTCGTCGATGAGAAACAGGTGAACAGTGCCCTGGATGAGCAAATAAACAGTATGATCCAACAGGTGGGGACACAGGAAAAGCTTGAGGAAGAATTTGGTTTTCCGATGCGAATTATTCGCAAGCGTTTTCGTGAACAAATCGAAGAAAATGCGCTTGTAACGACACTGAAGCAGCAAAAGCTTGCTGAAATTCGTATTTCACGGCGTGAGGTAAATCAGTTTTATAAAACCATGCAGGATTCATTACCGGATATGCCACCATCGGCCAATTTGAGCCATATTTTGATGACGCCGAAAGCAGGTGGCAGCGCACGCGACGTCGCCCTGAAGAAAATTAAGGATGTACAGATAAAGCTAAATGCTGGCGAAGATTTCAGCGATTTGGCCCGGCAATACTCCGAAGATCCCGGTTCCAAAACACGCGGCGGCGATCTTGGATTTACACAACGTGGTGAGTTCGTTAAACCATACGAAGAAACCGCATTTTCTCTAGAAATTGGCGATGTATCAGATATTGTAGAAACCCAGTTTGGCTTTCATATTATTCAACTGCTTGACCGTCGTGGAGAAAAAGTCCATACACGTCACATTTTAATTCAGTTGCCGGTTTCAACGAACGACGAAACGCGAACCCTGGCGAAACTCGATTCAATTCGTGAAGACATTCTTGCCGGTAAAACCAGTTTTACAGATGCAGCGAAGGAATATTCAGAGGATCCACAATCCAGTGCAACAGGTGGAAATCTTGGTTGGTTTGAAATAAATCAAATTTCAATTCCTGAATTTCGCCAGATAGCGAGTACTTTGCAGCCTGGTGAGATATCCAGACCTTTTAAAGGCCCGACCGGATTTCATATCGTGCGAATGAATGAACGTCGTGAGGCCCGAAAAATATCATTGGATGATGATTATGATACGATTCATATGTGGGCCTTGAACAAGAAACAAAACGAAGTTTTTACTTCCTGGATTGAAGATTTGCGTGCAGAACTGTTCATTAAAATTAATGAGTGAGTTAAATTACGCACAGCAGTATTCGTAACTGAATTTAAAATTTAGTCCAATCTTAAAAGCTTCTTCATAAGTGAAGAAGCTTTGTTTTATATATTTCTGCTGTTTGCTACATATTAAAAAGCCTGTTGAACGAGTCGTCCTCCAAACAGGTCAATTTGATCTTAAACCATTCACTCTTTGATGAATCTATAAAAAGAAAAATGGAAGCGATTATATCTGCAACTTTGCATTTTTTGTTTTGGCTTGTATTGGTCGTAAGTGTATTCATTGTTCCGCTTGGCTTACCGGGAACATTTGTTATCGTTGGCACCGTACTTTTACATGGATTTTTAACCGATTTTGTGCCGTTTAGCGGGACGTTGATTGTATTATTGCTTGCAATTGCAATTCTCGGGGAAGGCATTGAGTTCTTTTTCGGCGCCGCCTCGGCAAAAAAATTTGGTGGTTCCAAACAATCCATGTGGGGTGCTATTCTCGGAGGCTTTGCCGGCGCTGTTGTTGGCACAGGCATTGTCCCTGTGGTTGGAACACTCATTGGTGTTTTGGTAGGTGCATTCATTGGCGCCGCTGGTATGGAGTATTTGGCAACGCAGAATTCCAATACGGCACTACGCGTTGGTTTCGGTGCTTTTCTTGGCACACTTGGCGGACGATTCTCGAAATTAACGCTGGCTATTATCATGGTTATTATCGTTGTATTCAGATTTATACAATGAAAAACAGACGTATGACAAGATTCTATTTTTCTATTTTCCTCTTTGTGGTGAGCAGCATCCAGGTTCCAGGCCAGGATGCATGGGATAAATCAGAATTTACCATCGCCCGCGTCAAATACAACGGTGGCGGCGACTGGTATAATGATAGATCCTGCATACGGAACATGCTGCGATTCCTTTCGCAAAACACAACACTCCGAACCGCTAGCGAAGAGCGCTATGTTGAATTAAATGATCCCGGGCTCTACAGTTATCCTTTTTTGTTTATGACAGGTCATGGTAAAATTGAGTTTTCAGAGGCGGAAGCAAAAGAACTGAGAACCTATCTGGTGGCAGGAGGATTTTTATATGCCGATGATGACTATGGGATGGATGAAAGTTTTCGGGAGCAGATAAAGAAAGTTTTTCCTGAAGAGGATTTGGTTGAACTGCCATTTAACTTTGAATTATTTCACAATGTATTCAAATTCCCAAATGGTATCCCGAAAATACATGAACATGATGGGGGACCGGGAAAAACATTTGGTGTCTTTCACGACGACCGTCTGGTCATTTTATACACCTTTAACACCAACATCTCCGATGGCTGGGCTGATCCTGAAGTCCACAACAATACGGCGAATATTAGGGAAAAAGCCCTGAAGTTTGGAACAAACATCATCGTGTACGCATTGTCTCATTAGCATGCTATGAACACATTTACAATTTTAAAAAATCGCATCGCGCAGTATCGCACGCGAAAAAAAAGCGCAGCGTTTCTCGAGCACAGTCTTCAGTTTTTGTTTTACGTCCTGCTTTTTTTTCTGGCTTTACCAATTCTTTACAAAATTGGAAAATCAGATCCGGTTTATCGTTGGTTGCTCTCACTTGGCACAGGTGCAACTGTTCTCTACTTTGGCTGGAAAAAAGTGATTCAGCCATTGCTGCAACTCGTCATCTTTCGCAACACGCCCTCCATTGAGCAAGCTGCCCTGGAAATTGGCCAGGCTTTCAATTCAATTAAGGATGAACTCAGTAATTCGGTCCAGCTTTTACACGATCCACAGAACAAATCAAATCCATTCGCTCTGGCTGCCTTCAAACGAATTTTGGCGCGAACAAAAGACCTCAATTTCAAAGGTATCATTTCCTATAGATTTTTAAAGAAGTCTATTTCTATGAACATGGCCGTGGTTGCGCTGGCCGCCATTTTAGTTCCGAGTTTTTCCCAATCCTATTTCGAAGCGGTGCACATACTTTTGCAGCCACACCATATACCGACATCACAGGTCATAAAATTTGAAGTCAGTCCAGGTGATGATCGCATTGCGCGTGGGGAATCGTTAGAAATTTTTGTTATCGTGCAAGGTGAATTCGAAGAACCACCTGTTCTCATTTTAAATAAATCAGCCGGTCCTAGCAACCGGGTTACGATGACACCCGGAAATGGTGCGGCACACTTCAGACACAGTTTAGAAAATATAAACACATCATTTAATTACCAGATTGCGCTAGAACATGCACAGAGCCCGACATTCTACGTCGATGTGATTGATTTGCCGGAAATTCGGGAACAGCAATTATACATTCATCCACCTGCCTACACTTTGCTCCCCACCGATACGCTGGAAAAGAATATCGGGGATGCGGCCGTCTTCCCCGGTTCATTGATTGCTTTTGTATTGATGCCAAATAAAAAGATTGTCGATGCGCAGGTTACATTTTCATCGGGTGATACCTTGCAAATGCAAAAAAATGCATCGGACTATTTAGGCCAGTTGCGAATCATGAAGCCGATGACGTACTCTTTTTTACTCGAGGATGAATATGGTCTTGGAAATAGAGCGCCAATTGAATACACAATTTCTTTGAAAGAAGATTTACCACCTACAGTGCAAATTGACACGCCGGGGAAAGACATGGACCTGGACGAAAGCATGGAAATTCCTTTGCGCATATTGGGTGAAGATGATTTTGGGTTCTCAAAATTAGTGCTAAACTACCGGCTCATCAAAAAGAGTGGGCTGGATACATCTGGATTGCAAACGAAAAATTTAACTTATAAAACACATGATGGTGTGCTGCTTTCCTCGACAATCTGGGATCTTGCTTCGGTAGAGGTTTTTCCGGAAGACGTTGTTGAGTATTTTGTACGCTTGTATGACAATGACAACGTATCCGGGCCGAAGTTTGCGGACAGCAAGACGTATCGGTTGCGCTTGCCTTCAATTCAGGAATTGTTTGCCGAATCCGAAGCAACACAGGATGAAGCCGGTTCCTCAATCGATGAAATATATGAGAATTCCCAGGAAATTCAGGAACGCATGGAAGATGTTCTGCAAAATATTCGACGCAACCAGGAAGTGAAGTGGGAAGATGAACAGGTCATCAAGGAATCCATTTCAAAACAAAAGGAGATGCTGCAAGAGCTGGAGCAGGTCAAGCAGGATATCAATGAGATGATGGATACCCTTGATAAAAATGATATGCTTGCTCTGGAAACGCTTGAAAAATATCAGGAATTGCAGGAATTGCTTGATAAAGTCGCCTCGCCCGAGTTGAAAAAAATGATGGAAAAGCTGCAGAATGCCATGCAAAAGAGGGATGCGAAAAAGATGCAGGAGGCACTTGAGAATATCCAGCTGTCCCAGGAAGATTTTATTAAAAGTATGGAAAAAACCATCAACCTGTTGAAGCAACTGGAGGCTGAGCAGAAGCTTGATGAAGCGATTCAATTGACGGAAGAGATGATTGAAAAACAGCAGGAAATCAACGAATCGCTGGCAGAAAAGAATTCTGAAAAAGGATTGGAAAAAAGTGCACAGGAGCAAGAAAAACAAAGCGAGACGTTGAATGATGTGCAAAATGCGATGAACGAATTGCAGCAGAGTGCAAGCGAATTACCGCAAATGCAACTACCAACAGATCAACTATCTCAAGCGCAAAATCAGGCAGAGCAGGCGGCTCATGACATGCAAAATGCGATGCAAAATATGCAATCCGGGCAGCAGCAAAAATCCATGCAAAGCGGTCAGCGCGTTTCTGAACAATTGCAACAGAT
>QQUM01000111.1 GCA_008501545.1 Calditrichota bacterium | reverse complement strand
CTCAACATGGCTATCGACTTTAACACGAATACTGGCTTCTGAGCGTTGTATCGCATCATGGCCATCCTTCTCAATGGTAATTCGGAATCCCTGTAAATCGAAAAATGCCGGTACCAATTCCCGGTTCCGCTGAACCAGAAGTTCGAAACTGGCTTCCGCAGCCTCGCAATGGTAACCTTCATTTTCCAGTTTTTTGATTTCCTGAACGATCTTTCCGGTCTCAGCACCATCACCCTCCTCAAGATCAAGCTCGGACATCTTGTATTTTACATTACTGCGACCACTGAGATCACTAACGAGCACGCGACGACGATTGCCAACAGCATCCGGTACAATATGTTCATATGTTGTCGGATCTTTCATCACAGCACTGACGTGCACGCCGCCTTTATGAGCAAAAGCGCTTCGTCCAATGAAAGCGGCTTCATCCCGCGGCACCAGATTGGCGAGTTCATAAATATAATTTGCGAGTTCGGTTAGATGTTTTATTTCATGTGGGTCAAGGCAAGAATAATTTAATTTGAGTTGAAGATTAGCAATAATTGAAACCAGGTTGGCATTTCCGCAGCGTTCCCCAAATCCATTAATTGTGCCTTGCACATGCCGGGCACCTGCCTGCACAGCAGCGATGGAATTGGCTACAGCCAGGTCGCTGTCATTGTGTGCATGAATTCCGAGAACGCCGTCAACTTCCTTGCGTACATGCGTAACAATTTCGTTGATTTCCTGTGGCAGTGTCCCGCCGTTTGTGTCACACAGCGTTAAAATATCAGCGCCGCCTTGTTGTGCTGCCCGCAGTGTTTGCAATGCGTATTCGGGATCATTTTTGTATCCGTCAAAAAAATGCTCGGCATCATAAACGACTTCACGGCCATTTTCTTTTAACCAGGCCACAGACTCGCTGATCATGGCATCATTTTCATCGCGGGTCACCAACAAAGCCTTTTCCAGGTGTTTGATCCAGGTTTTGCCGAAGATGCAAACCGTTGGTGTTTCTGCTGCAAGGAGCATATTCAAATTTGCATCTTCCTGTGCACTCACACCGCTTCGACGGGTGCTGCCAAAAGCACAAATTTTCGCATGCTGCCAATCTAGCTTTTTTGCACTTTCAAAAAACAAGGCATCTTTCGGATTGGAACCCGGCCAGCCACCTTCAATGTAATCAAAACCGAATTCATCCAGCTTGCGCGCGATGCGCATTTTTTCATCCACCGAAAAAGAGACTTTCTCGCCCTGTGTTCCGTCACGCAGTGTTGTGTCAAATGTTTGTATTTTCATGGCAACATAATCTAAAAGTTCAAATTTGATATAAAGTCTAACGTTTCAAAGTCACACGTCGCACATTTAGACGTGTCACGTGTAACCCTTCAACGTGATACGTCATTATTTTTTCAACCAACTCATCATGTTGCGCAGTTTTTTTCCGACCACCTCGATGGGATGTTTGGCCAATTGCCGTCGGTAGGAACGCAGTTTCGGTTGCTGTGCGACATTTTCCAAAATCCATTCGTGGGCAAAACTGCCATCCTGTACACGACCTAATATTTCCTTCATCGCTTTCTTCGTTTCCGGTGTCACGACTTTCGGACCTTCAGCCATGCCGCCATACTCAGCTGTCTCGGAAACCGACCAGTACATGTGCTCGATTCCACCTTCGTAGATCAAATCAACGATAAGTTTGAGTTCGTGCAGGCACTCGAAATAAGCAATTTCCGGCTGGTAACCGGCTTCGGTCAACGTTTCAAATCCTGTTTTGATCAACTCGGAAACGCCGCCGCAGAGCACGGCCTGTTCACCGAACAAATCGGTTTCCGTTTCTTCATCAAACGTCGTCTCGATGATTCCGGCGCGTGTGCCACCAAGACCGTCGGCGTAGGCCATTGCCATATCTCGCGCTTTTCCGCTGGCATCCTGATAAACAGCGAAGAGACAGGGCGTCCCTTTGCCTTCGGTGTAAACACGTCGAACCAAATGACCAGGGCTTTTCGGTGCCACCATCCACACATCGACATCTGCCGGTGGAGAAATCTGGCCATAGTGAATATTGAAACCATGGGCAAATGCCAGCGTTTTTCCTGCGCTCAGTTGCGGTGCGACTTCGTTATCGTAAAGCGATTTTTGCGTCTGATCAGGCACGAGGAACATGATGATGTCTGCTGTTTTCGCGGCATCAGCGACACTGGCGACTTTCAGACCGGCAGCTTCTGCATCTTTTTTGGATTTGCTGCCCTCGTAAAGACCGACGATCACATCATAACCACTTTCTTTCAAATTATTGGCGTGGGCATGCCCCTGGCTCCCGTAACCAAGGATTGCGATTGTTTTATCTTTTAAAACGCTTTTGTTCACATCTTTTTCATAATAGAGTTGCATTTTCTCTCCCGAAACAAAGTAATGAAATACTGGATTTTGGATTAATGGATTAATGGATTTCTGGATTGTTGGGCTGTTGGAGAAATAATCGATGTTATATCGAGTAGAGAAATCCCGGAATCCAACAATCCATCGCTCCAATACGCCATCAATCCAACAATCCCTATTTTAAACTGTCACACCTTGAAATTCACGTTTCAGTGCGATTCGCCCAGTGCGTGAAACCGCTTTTAAACCAAAGGGTTGCAGCATTGAAATTATCGCACTTATTTTGTCTTCGGTACCGGTCGCTTCAACCGTCAGAGCCGTCGGTGAAAGATCGATGATCTTCGCACGAAAAACTTCAACAATTTGCATGATTTCCGAACGTTCAACCGGTGTGGCCTGAACTTTAATTAATGCCAGCTCCCGGTGCACGAATGCTTCACCGGTCAGATCAAACACTTTGACCACATTGATACACTTATTGAGCTGCTTGTTGATCTGTTCGATGATTTCATCGTCCCCGTGGGTCACGATGGTCATACGTGACAAGCCTTCTTCCTCGGAAGCGCCGACGGAAATACTGTCAATATTAAATCCGCGGCCGCTAAACATACCGGCGATGCGCAACAGGCTACCGACATTGTTTTCGACTAATAAATTTATTGTGTGTTTCATACGTCTGCTTCCAAAATATTTTCAAAACTGCCATTTGCCGGAATCATTGGATAAACCTTCTCCTGCTGGTCAACGATAACATCCAACACAACCGGTCTGTCGGTAACTGCCATCATTTTATCAAAGGCATCACGAAGTTCATCCAGCGTTTTCACCTGCAGAGCAAAGGCGCCATAACTTTCCGCCAGTTTTTTGAAATCAGGATTTGACGGGTTCAAATGGGTATTGGAATAGCGCTTATCAAAGAAGAGCTCCTGCCACTGACGCACCATGCCGAGATAACCATTATTCAAAATAACAAATTTAACGGGGATGCTGTAACGGACTGCTGTCGCTATTTCCATCGATGTCATCTGAAAACCGCCGTCACCGACGATTCCGACAACTGTGCGATCCGGGCAAGCAACCTGTGCACCAAGTGCAGCAGGAACACCAAATCCCATCGTTCCCAGTCCTCCTGAAGAAAGGTGACTGCGTGGTTGTGTGAATTTGTACCACTGGGCAATCCACATCTGGTGCTGGCCAACATCTGAAGCAATAATCGCGTTTCCTTTTGTTGCGATGGAAAGCTCTTCGATAACCTGTTGTGGTTTCAAAACATTTTCATTTTTCGCATAGCGCAATGGGTGATCCTTTTTCCATTGCGCAATTTCCTGCAGCCATTCATCGCTGTCGCATTTTTCAACCACAGGATTTAATTCTTCAAGAACCGATTTTACATCACCAACGATCGGCAAATCGACTGGCACATTTTTGCCGATGCAGCTCGGATCGATATCGATCTGCATCTTTTTCGAGTTTGGCGAGAATTTTTCCAAATTCCCGGTGACGCGATCATCAAAACGCGCGCCAACCGCGATGAGCAGGTCACAATCATCAACGGCCTTGTTGGCATACCAGGTGCCGTGCATTCCCAGCATACCGAGCGAAAGATCATCGGTTTCCGGAAATGCGCCAAGACCGAGCAGTGTCATCGTCACCGGTGCATTCAACTTGCGGGCAAACTCTGTGACTTCTTCGGCAGCATTACTCAAAATTGCACCACCACCGACATAGACAACGGGTTTCTTCGCACCCTGGAGAAATTTTGCTGCATTGCGAACTTGTTTAAAACTGCCTTTCACTGTCGGTTTATAGCCGCGCAATTCGACATCTGTTGCAGGGAAATATGCTGTTTTCGATGCGAGCATGTCTTTCGGTAAATCGACTAAAACCGGACCCGGGCGACCTGTAACTGCAATGTGAAACGCTTTGTGAATAATATCAGCCAGTTCGTCGACGTTTGTCGCGAGATAACTGTGTTTTGTAATGGGTCGGGTAATCCCGAGAATATCCGCTTCCTGAAAAGCATCATTCCCGATCATGTGGGAGGGCACCTGGCCGGTGAAAACAACCATCGGAACGCTATCCATAAAAGCAGTGGCAATTCCTGTAACCGTGTTCGTGGCGCCGGGGCCGGACGTTACCAAAACAATACCGGGTTTTCCAGTGGCACGGGCATAGCCATCAGCAGCGTGAGTTCCACCTTGTTCATGGGTTACCAGCAAATGCCGCAAGCGAGTTTCTTTAAAAATATAATCATACAGGCTGATCAGCGCACCGCCGGGATACCCGAAAACAGTATCCACACCTTCATGCACCAGTGATTCGAGGAAAATTTCCGCGCCGGTGAGTATTTGTGGTGCGGTCATTTTTTCATCAGTGGATGACTTTTCAACTTCCGGACTTGATGTGACAAGCATTGAATTTCTCCTTTTCTATACTCTCATAACAGCACCCGTATTTGCTGAAGTGACCATCGCCGCATATCTTTGGAGCCATCGGCTGTTCACTTTGTTCTGACGGGGCTGCCAGTTTTCTTTTCGTTTCTGCAATTCAGATTCACTTACATCCAATTGCAATTTATTTTCAGGAATATTTATCGAAATGATGTCGCCTGGTTCGACCAGGCCAATTGTGCCGCCGGCAGCGGCTTCGGGCGAGACATGCCCAATACAAGCGCCTCGCGTTCCACCGGAAAACCGGCCATCGGTGATGAGCGCTACGCTGGAGCCCAATCCCATGCCCATAATGTTCGCCGTGGGAGCCAACATTTCCTGCATGCCAGGACCGCCTTTGGGGCCTTCGTAGCGAATGACGACGACATCGCCTTCCTTTACTTTGCCGCCGAGAATGCCGGCACAGGCTTCATCCTGTGATTCGAACACCACCGCCGGTCCGCTATGAATCATCATTTTGGGATGCACAGCGCCGGTTTTTACCACAGCACCATGCGGGGCTAAATTGCCAAACAATACCGCGAGACCTCCCTTCTCGGAATGGGGATTTTCAACAGGCCGAATGACTTCATAGTCTAAAATTTTGGCTTCTACGATATTCTCGCCAAGGGACTTGCCCGTGACCGTTTTTTGGTCGAGATGGAGTACACCGGGTTTTTTACTGATTTCATTAAGAATGGCGCTAATGCCACCGGCGCGATCGACATCTTCGATGTGCCAGTTCGAGGCAGGACTGACCTTGCAGATTTGCGGGATACGCGCTGCCAGCGCATTTAACCGTTCCAGGGAATAATCGATGCCTGCTTCATCAGCGATAGCAAGTCCGTGCAAAACGGTGTTTGTGCTGCCACCCATGGCGACATCCAGAGCAAATGCATTGTCCATGGTATCCGGTGTGACAATATCGCTGGGTTTTAAATCTTCTTCGATCAACACCATGATGCGGTCTGCTGCGGTTTTCAGCAGGTCGCGGCGCTTCCGGGTTGTGGCGAGATAAGTTCCGTTACCCGGCAATGCCAGGCCGATGGCTTCCATCAGGCAATTCATGGAATTGGCTGTAAACATACCGGAGCAGGAACCGCAGGTTGGACAGGCATTGTCTTCCAATTCTTTTAGTTCTGCGTCATCGATATCACCAGTCTGGTATTTTCCAACCCCTTCAAAAACGGAGATCAAATCGACCGTGCGGCCGTCACTGGTTTTTCCAGCGGCCATTGCGCCACCGGAGACAAAGATTGTCGGGATATCGACCCGCAGTGCGCCCATAAGCATA
>QQUM01000064.1 GCA_008501545.1 Calditrichota bacterium | reverse complement strand
GTCGCAAGCCGCTATCGCAAATTATTTGCCGGTTTTCATTAGCGAAATATAAACCATTTGAACCCAACTCAACGCCGTTTGGATCATCAGCCCCATATCCGGAAGGACATAAATACATTTGCAGGCCATTTTCTACATCCCATCTGTATATCGTATTTTGCGGTACATCACTAAAAAACAAACACTCATTTTTCTTGTCCCAGACAACCCCTTCAGACCATTCAAAACCCTCAGCCAACACTTCAATTGGTTGATCGACAGAAATTAAGGATTTAAGCCGGTCATTCATCTCATGAATATGGCCGTTTTCAATGTGCTTTCCTGAATTGCAAGCCCACATTATGCAAATGAAAAAACACGCAAAGATTAATTTGAATAATTTATAAATCAAAATAGCTCCAGACGATTTTTGTCCATCACTGTACACTTACGAGGCAGCAGGCACCCAGCTCTGAGAATCGAGCTATTTACATGGTATTTGAGGAATTTTTGCGGTCGATTTGCAGTCACGAATTTAATACTTAATAAAGATGGAAATATAATTGGATCTTCTTATAAAACGACGGACTGTTATTAAAGCTCATAAATTAAAAGAATTTACAAGTAATGCAATGAAATAATATTGATCAAATTCCGTGAAACTTGCTCCAATCACGACGTTCTTTTTTTGTTGGGCGTCCTTTAAATTTTCGTTTCGTCGCCTTCTCTGCTTCATTTTGCATTTTCATAAGCATCTTCGTGTCTTCGGATATTTCCGGAACGACTTCATCATAGTATGTCTTTGCATCCGAGGCAGATAATCCCCTGATTGGAATTTTCAAAACCGCCAATTCACGGTAAATTTTACCGGTTTTAACGATGATCACGTCGCTTATTTTTATATTTCGGCCAGCTTTAGCAATTTGTCCATTTACTCTAACCCTGCCCAGGTTGCACGCGTCGGCTGCATCCTCCCGCTTCTTGAAAATACGAACAGACTTCAGCCATTTGTCAATTCGCATCTCCTCAAAATTTTTTTCCTTTTTTATTGCCTGATTTTTTGCCATAGTTAGATTGATCAGATTGTTAACTCATTATTTACTGATTATTGTTTCACATCAATTCTCTATATAAAAATTTTTAACTTACAAATCAAGGCAGTATACTGCCTTGTGAGGGAGGCTTGAACCATGCGATTTCTACAAAAAGTGGGTGTTTTTATCTTACTGCTGGCGTGGGCGATTGCTTGTTCACAGGAAGAAAATGGCGCGGATGCAATTTTTTACAACGGCCAAATATACACTGTTGATGCGAATTTTACTGTCGCAGAAGCAATTGTTGTGGAAGATGAAACCATCATCTTTGTTGGTGCGACCTATGATGCAATGAAATTCGCTGACAGCAACACGAAGCAAGTCGATTTACAGGGGAAAACTGTTGTTCCGGGCCTGACGGATAGCCATTGCCATTTTTTGGGAATTGGGAAACGTGCCTACTATTTAAACCTGGACGGATCAATATCGCTGCAAGACTTTCTCGACCGTATACGAACAGAAGTTGAGCAAAAAACAGATGATGATTGGATTATTGGCCGGGGCTGGATCGAAGAAGATTGGCCAGAGAAAAAATTCCCAAGCAGTTATGACCTTGACAAAATCAGTCAAACACACCCGATGTTATTAACCCGTGCCGATGGCCATGCTATCGTTGCAAATTCAAAGGCGATCCAACTGGCGGGAATTACGCATACAACACCAGATCCGGCAGGAGGCCGAATTGAGCGTGACGTTAAAACAGGCAAAGCAACTGGCATATTTATCGATAATGCAATTGATCTCATTCGTTCCATTGCACCTTCAGACACAACTCCGGATATGGTGCGAAAATTTGCCCTGGAAGCACAGAAAGTTTCATTTCAATATGGCCTGACACAACTCCACGACATGGGTATCGAATGGCCACGTGTTGAAATTCTGAAAGAGATGTATGAGTCCGGTGAATTGAAAATACGTCTTCAGTGTTATATTTCCGATATTGGCGACAACCCCGACACCCTTTTTAAAAATGGTGCAGAAGTTGGTTTATACAAAAACCGGTTAAACATTCGCGGTATCAAATGTTATATGGACGGCGCTCTGGGCTCGCGTGGCGCTGCTCTGCTCAAGCCCTATTCCGATACGGGTGGTTCCGGCCTGATATTGACAAAAGAAAATGAACTCTATCCGTTAATTAGAGAAGCAACTGAAAAAGGAATCCAGGTCGCTACGCATGCCATTGGCGATCGCGGAAACAGGTTGGCATTGGATCTTTACGAGAAAGCACTGCAGGAAATTCCTGCCGATTTACGGGTTAATGCAGATCCGAGACATCGAATTGAACATGCACAAATTGTGGCGCCAGAGGATATTCCACGATTTCAGGCACTCGGCATAATTCCAAGCATGCAACCATCGCACGCAATTGGCGACCTTCATTGGGCGGTTCGACGACTCGGAAAAGACCGCATGTTGCGTGGCTATGCCTGGCGAACACTGGTTGATAGTGGCTGTATCCTTCCGGGTGGTTCGGATGCGCCGGTTGAAGAAGGAAATCCCATGATCGAATTTTATGCAGCAACTGTGCGTAAAGACACGACCGGTTTCTCGACAGAGGATTGGCACCGGGACCTGCGTCTTTCACGGAAAGAGGCACTACAAATGTTTACAAGCTGGGCTGCCTATTCTGTTTTTGAAGAAAACGTACGTGGCAATATCGAGAAGGGAAAATTAGCAGATTTTACAGTGCTTGAAAAAGATTTGATGACTTGTCCCGAAGAGGAACTATTCAAGGTTGGTGTAGAAATGACAGTTGTTGGTGGGGAAATCGTTTATCATAAATGAATGAAAAATAAAAACTGGAATTTTGACATATTCCGACTGAAAAAATGCTTGGGTTAAAAACGATCATAAGCTGTAAAGAATTTTTGCATGAAAAAGTCTTTACTTATTTTCTTCTGCTTCCAAAGAATAAAGATAATCGGCAAGATCTTTCGTGTACTCCACGCTGGATGGGATCACCATAATCGTATCGTCACCCGCAATGGTGCCTAAAATATAAGGATGATTCAGATTATCTAAAAAAATGGCAACTCCTGCAGCACGTCCAAGAAGTGTTTTAATGATGATGCAATTCTCATTATTGAGTATTTGCACGATCTCATGCTGTACAACCTTTTTGAGCTGTTTGCTACTCGTCTCTTGTGGTAAAACATAACGAAAGCCCTCATCGACGGGCATGCGAACGATGCGAAGTTCATGCAAATCACGTGAAAGCGTGGCTTGTGTAACGTCGATATGTATATTTTTCAGCTCGTTGCTCAGTTCTTCCTGGCTTGAAATTCTTTTGCTGATGATCAGCTCACGAATATGCCGATGTCGTGTTTGCTTGTTGATGGTTCTTCCTCCGGTTGTGTCTAAGAATCGATTTTAAAATACATGAAAAACGCTGTTTTGTCAACATTTATTTATATGGTCAGTAACTATTGTAAAAACAAGTTGATTTTTAACCTGAATATTCTATCATAAAAGCATGCTGAGAGGATGAAATTTTATTTACTCTCTCGTTCTTATAATGATCTCTTACACTTCATAGACTACTTTTCATATATACTGATTTCAGGCATTTCTGGTAAAATCACTTCTTCACTTCCCTTGACTCGGCAAGCCATCGCTCGAAGTTCTCATTTCTCCTCTTTGCAATGATTTTGGGCATCTTTGTATCACCTGTTTTGTTTTGGAGCAGAATTATGCCAATCCCTTTAATCCTGAACCCAATATCGGTTTTCATATTCCAAAAGACGGTGAGGTCATACTGCATATTTACAACACGTGTGGTCAGAATATCCGAACACTTGTAAAACAAAAGCTTGAAGCCGGATATCACAATGTTGTATGGGATGGCCGTGATAATTTTGGGAAAGCTGTTTCGACTGAAACCTTTTTCTATAAGTTACAGACAGAGACTTTTTCCCAGGTACGTAAAATGAGTTTACTACGGTGATATGATTTTTGAAAGCTTTCGTTGTAGCGAAGTGGTACCAGTCCTGCAAACTGGTATCGGCAATTTAAAATTATTAAAGGAGTTAGCTATGCTTAAGAAAAAATCAATTTTCATTTCAGTAGTTATTTTTGCGATTACAAGTTCATTTGCCTTAAATTGCGATGACGACAAAAGCCCAACCAAACAAACGACCAGCGATCCCATTGGCACATGGAAACTCACCCAATTAACTATAGTTACCGACGAAACCATCATTTTATCAGAATTTCTGTTATCGCAACTTGGCGCATACTGGACACTGGAACTTAAAAGTGATCATACATTTGAAAGCCACTATAATTTTGAAGTAACTGAAACTGAAACAGGGACCTGGAATATGTCGGATAATCAGTTGGTATTGACATTTGATACAGGCGGATCTGAAACATTTGATTGTTCTTTGGATGGTGATAATTTAACTCTTAAATGGACGGCTCTCGAAGCGGGAGTTGAGGAACACTTAACGGGAGAATTTGCAAAGCAATAAGGAGTTGATCATGATTGGCATTGTCGGGTATGGCGCCAGCATCCCGAAGCGCCGTATCAAAGTCGAAGAAATCTCCAAAGTATGGGGTACGAAAGCTGAAAATTTTAAACGGGGACTTTTACTTCAGGAAAAATCTGTACCGGCACCAGACCAGGATACAATCAGCATGTCTGTAGATGCATCGCGTAACGCCTTGCTTCGTGCCGGTATCGATCCAAAGTTTTTGGAAGCAGTTTATGTTGGTTCAGAATCCCACCCCTATGCAGTTAAACCCAGTGGAACTGTCGTCGCAGAAGCAATTGGCGCCACTCCTGAAGTGCATTGTGCTGATTTCGAATTTGCCTGCAAAGCCGGCACAGAAGCCATGTTTGTGACACTTGCATTGGTAAAATCGGGTTGGATGAAGTATGCCCTTGCTGTTGGTGCCGACACCTCGCAAGGACGCCCCGGGGATGCACTCGAATACACAGCATCTGCAGGCGCTGCAGCATTTATTATGGGCCGAAACGATGTCATAGACAAACATGACATCATTGCAGAGATTGAACACACCTATTCTTACATGACCGACACGCCTGATTTTTGGCGACGGGAATTTCAATTCTATCCAGAGCATGCCGGTCGTTTCACCGGTGAACCTGCTTATTTCAAACATGTTCTCAGTGCTGCTACAGGAATTATGGAAAAGGCGAATCTGGCCCCCGAAGATTTTGCACATGCCGTTTTTCATCAACCAAATGGCAAATTTCCATTGCGCGCAGGGAAAAAACTCGGATTTAAAACACAACAACTGGAAGCGGGGTTATTATGCCCATCAATCGGCAATACCTATTCCGGATCATCCCCTCTGGGATTGACAGCAATTCTCGATATCGCGCAACCGGGTGATCGCATTTTAATGGTCTCCTATGGTTCCGGTTCAGGCAGCGATGCATTCATTTGGAAAATCACCAGGCACATCCGCGATGTACAAACTCTGGCACCGAAAACAGCAGATATGATTACCCGTGATCGAATACATGTGGATTATGGGACATACGCAAAGTATCGCAAAAAAATTAAAAAATAAAAACTGGAGGTTATCGTGAGTAGAGAAGTCGCCATTTTAGGCGTCGGTATGGTGAAAGGCGGTGAGCTTTGGAAGAAATCCTTGCGCCAACTCTTCGTCGAAGCCGCGCTTGCAGCACTCGATGACGCCGGTACCGATCACATTAACGCTATGTATATCGGTTGTATGTCAAGTGGTCTTTTTATAGGGCAGGAACATATCGGATCTCTGTTAGCAGATTATCTTGGTGTCACTCCCATTCCATCGACCCGTATAGAATCTGCATGTGCTTCTGGTGGAATTGCCTTGCGAATGGGATTCATGGACGTGTTATCGGGCACCAACGACTTTGTACTTGTAGGCGGAGTTGAAAAAATGACAGATGTGAGCACCGATTGTGCCACATATGCCCTTTCCACAGCTGCCGATCAGGATTATGAAGTCTACTACGGCGCTACATTTCCAGCCTTGTATGCTATGATTGCACGCGCTCACATGCACA
>QQUM01000818.1 GCA_008501545.1 Calditrichota bacterium | reverse complement strand
TCTAACCTGGTTTTCAGGGCATCCGCTTTGTTATCCAATTCCTGGTACAATGCCGAATCGGACGACAAGGCCAGCTGGAGTGAGATGACATCAGAGATCGACCATTTCATCACATCGAGCATGAGAATATCATCGGGCAGGTCATTGCGGGCGCGGTTTACTTTTTGCAAAACATCGCTGTATTTGTCATCCGCATCGGAATCTGCAGTAAATTCAATGCTGACCACCATCAACCCATCTTCGATAACCGTATCGAATTTATGGATATCTTCCAACTCGTTCAATCCTTCCTCGATTGGGTCCACTACAAGACGTTCCATATCTTCGGGTGTGGCGCCCGGATAAACGACAATGACGTTGGAACCCGGTGGCGTGACCGCCGGATCTTCGGACCGCGGCATGGTGACAAATGAAACGATGCCACTTAAGGTTAACAGTGCAACCATAATTATGGTAAACTGATAATTCTCGATAGCCAGTTTAGGTAATCTCATATCTTATCGTCCTTCTTTGCGATGCGAATGTTATCCCCATCGCGCAAGTACGCGCTGCCTTCGATGACGACTTGCGTCGCGTCCTCAAGACCAGAAAAAATGGCAACGCGATCATCGAGGATGTGGGCAATTTGTATGGACCGCTTTTCAACAATTTGGCTCTTCTTAATGACAAACACGGCACCCGTTTTTCCATTTGCTTCCTGCATTGCATCAAATGGAATGGTTTTGAAATGTCCGCTGCTTTTTGGAAAAATAGTGGCCTTGCCAACAAATCCCGAGAACAGTGTTGCCCCATTATTTTCAAGCTGAAGTTCGGCTTCGAATGTGCCGCTGCCCGGTGTCGCTGCGGCTGCAATGTTTTTCACAGTGGCGGAGAAATGTTTGGATGGTATGGCATCGAAAAAGACGCGGGCGCTATCACCGGTTTGCACGCGTATCATGTCGCGATCGGTCAGCCCGACCTTCAGCACGAAGGCAGCGCCGGTGTTGCCGAATGCCAGGACCGGCCTGCCAGGCGAAGTTAATTCACCGGCTTCTGCAAAACGGTGCAGCACTTTCCCATTCGCCGGTGCATAAATTTTTGAATGCTTTTCGTTAAAAGAAGCAATCTTTAAATTCGAGGCTGCGACATCGACCGCAGTTTGGGCATTCTGTTTCATTTCCAGCGTTGCAACATTTTCTTTGAAGAGATTTTCAACGCGTTTATAGTCGCGCCTGGCTTTTTCCAAACCGCTTTCGGCTTGTGCCCGTTGCGCAGAAATTTCGGCCAGATCCAGTTGTGCGAGCAGCTGGCCTTTTTTCACTTGCGCACCGCTTTCCACCAAGACTTTTTTGATGATGCCACCGGTTTTAAACGACAACAAGACTTCATCGCGAGCGCTCAACACACCGCTGGTTCTGATAATCAGGCGGATTTCTTCGGTTTTAATTTCTTCAGCAGTGACATACTTGAATTTTTGCGTCTGCTTTTTTTCAGGCTGTGATTTAGATACAGCGATGGTCGCTACGGCGACCACGATTACAAGTGAAAGAAGGATATACTTTTTCATGATGACTCCAATTGATGGCTGACTAATTTAAAATTTAAGATTTTCGTCATTCCGTCATGCTTTTAGACGGAATCCATTCTTTATTAAAAATTCTTTTCGATTTCCGTTAGTAGACTGCCAAGCTTTAAAATGTGCATAATGGCTAGTTTTGAGTCCAATTATACTATCGATTAGCCTGTTTCGAACGAGCATTTCGACAATACGGAGCATCCTGAGTAGCTCCGCCGCTTTTCGCGGAGCGTATCGAAGGGTGCGGTGGTGTATCCAAAACTCGCACCCCTCGATACATCCCACCTCAAAAGCAGGCGGGATACTCGGGATGCTACTCGGGATATCTTTGAGTTATCCATATTTATGTATCTCTTAACTTGACGCACATACGCTAAAATCATGTTGAAATGACGTATGACTGAATTTTCTAGACATTAATTATGAACTGCGCTATTTACCGTTTTTTCGAATTCTGCTACACCAATCATGAAATCATATTGCTTAATTATTTTGTTTATTTTCGCATTGGTCATGGTGACGCGGGCATCGAGATATTCGAGGTGATTGGCCATGCCCTGCTCATATTTCCTGGCAATTATTTTGAACGATTCACTGGCATATTTTTCCTGTTCGGCGGCGCTTTGCAAGATTTCCCGGGAGACCTTCAGTGTGAGCAAAGCATCCTTTACCTGCATTCGAATTTGGTTTTGCAACTCGTGATGCCGGGCTTGCAACTGCTGCTTTGCCAGGCTGGCCTGCTCCTTTTTTGCCTGATCCTGAAAGCCATTGAACAAATTCCACGACAAAACAAGCGAGGCCATCCAGTAGTCATCTTTTTCAGTAAAACTGTATTTTTCCCCCTGATATCCATAGTCGACAACCAGGCTCAATCCCGGATAAAACTGGCTCTTCGCTAAATTGTAATTGCCCTGGGCAGCAGAAATAGCATGACGCAACTGCACAATTTCCTGCCTGTTTTGCAGCGCCATCTGCTCAGCCTTTTCCGTGGTGAGCGCCGGATTTTGATTACGAAATACAGAATCCGAGATTCGAATGGAAGTTTGTAATGGCCTGTTGAGCAGAAAATTAAAATAGGATAGTGCCAGCGTATTTTTTTTCCGGGCATCGGACAATTGCTGAGCGACATCGAGCTTTTCTGCCTGTGCCCGGTAGACGACATCTTTCGTCACCATCTGGTTATCAAAGAGCACCTCACTGACACGGATGTTCTCATCCAACAGGGTTGTCGTCTCGTTAAAAAGTTTAACCAACTGGTTGGTTTGCAAATATTTGTAGTAGGCATTTTTGATTTCTGCCACCAGCGTGTTTTTGTAAGATTCCATCGCTGCTTCATTCACATCGGCAAGCGCATTTTTGATGGAATAGTTGTAAAACAGCGCCGGTTGCAGCAACGGCAGAACCGTCCGAATCTTTGTTTCGTGCTCTTTTTCACGCAGAAAAGGAATCACTTCGTTGGGAATTTGCGGAAACGGCGTCGAAGGATCGCCGTGAGCGACCAGCAACTGATTTAATGTGCTGTATACCGGATTCATCAAATCACCAACAGGGAACTCGATCTCCCTTCCCCCGCCCGCCTGCGAATAGCGCGCCTCGACGGATATTGAGGGCAAAAATAGTCGCTTGGCTTCATCCAGGGCGGAAACGGCTTGTTCATATTGAAAGCGTTTTTGTTTTAATGCGAGATTGTTTTTCACGCCTTCCTGAATATAGTCCTCGAGTATCGCCTCATCAGCGCTTCCGGCAGCATAACTTTGCAGAGAGAAAAACAAAATCGGGATAACAAATTTAAAATTCATCATACTTACTCCACTAGCATATATATTGTGACTACAAGTCATTTACTGGGCAAAAAAATTTACTTTTGTAATGCCCGCATCGTCATTTCAAAGGATGTCGCAACAACATCTTCTATATTCATCCCGTGCTGTTCCCTGAGATGTTCTCCCCTCAAGGTTGTAATAGTAATAATGCCGGTACTGTTTCCCCACAGGACTGTCGCCACAAGCATCGGATCCAAATCATCACGAATTGATCCATCTTGCATACCGATCATGACGGCTTCTACGACAACTTGCAACGTTTTCATGCCTTGCATTTCACACGCCTGGGCATTGCTTTCAGCATCTTGCAGGTCCAGTTCATTGGACTCGTAATATATCATCGCATTGAAGTAATCCGGATATTTTGAAGCAAATTCAAGGTAAGCTTCTCCAATATTTTTTACCTTTTCCAGCCCTGTGCGCCCGATCTGGATGGCCTTGCGAAAGGATTCTTCCAGCAAAGCAAGGCCGCGGATCGTAATGGCCAGATACAAATCTTCCTTGCTTTTAAAATAGAGATACAATGTTCCTTTACTGAACTCAGCTTCTTTGGCAACCTCATCCATGGTTGTATTCCCAAATCCTTTGCTGAAAAACAACCGTTCCGCTGCATCGATAATATCGTTTCGTTTCTGTTCTCGTTCCCGCTCTTTGCGTTCGGCAATTCCCATGACCAGATTCCTTTATATGACTATAAGTCAGTTGATGGACGCGAATATAGAATATTTGTTTCAGCTTGTCAAGTGAATAAACGAAAAATCTGAAATAATGATACCGTATAGCTTTACATTATCCACAAACGCATTGTTTTATTTTATACTTCCAATTCCCTCTCCGAGTCCGGCAGACATTCCAATAAGTGCAGCAGTCACAAATGCACTCACAACGAAAAGCACAGCTGTTTCTCCCCAATCAATTTCTAAAACACGCATCTGCTTAATTTCATCTGGTGCAATCCGTCGCTCATTACCTGAGTAAAAGAGTGATTTTGATGTTTTTATTACAAGTGTGTCATTCACAAAATAGTAATTTCTGGTTTCAATTTTTTCACCATTTTTCAGGCGAATCTGTGTAATGGGTTTTTTCTCGATCTTCCTGAGAGAATCCTGTTTTAACACGTTCCATGAGCTGCATGAATTCAGTAGTACCGCCAAGATAAGCATGAATAAAATAGTAAAATTGATTTTGCGTTTTAATGATTCCATTTTGCCTCCGGGATTTGCAATTGAAAAATCTACGACATAGATGGATATATCCCATTCAAATTCTACTACTATGTCAAAGTTTCATTTGTGATTTTGGTTCATAAAACGTCATGCCGGTTTGCGTTTTTTGCAATACCGGCATCCCATCGTACTACAATAAATTTTAGGTCGAATATGATCAAAATGCAAAGAAAACTCAGAAGGATTCCGGTATTCTGCTGGAAAGCACAGCGGAATAATACTTTTGAATGACTTGCATTTTTAAGTGTGACAGTGTACTCACCGGACCAAAAGCATTGTCCGTTTTTCTTCAAGCGCCCCAGTTCGAAGTTTGTAAACATACATTCCGCTGGGAAAATCGAACGCATTCCACGCAACTTGATAATCTCCTGCTGTCTGCGGTTTCGCAACCAATGTAGCGATTTTTTGTCCCAACAAATTATATACACTGAGATCAACCGGCATCGCTTTTGCCAGTTGATAATAAATTATCGTGGTTGGATTAAATGGATTGGGGAAATTCTGGTGCAGTTGAAAATCCAATTCATTGCCGATCTCCGGTGTGCGCAATCCGGTAAAAACACCGTTTGCAGGATAATACGGTATCGTGATTTTCCCCTCACTGCTCACCAGCGCCGACAGCCGGGCGTCCTGCATAAGCTCCGTGACATAAACCGAATCCCCGTTGAGAAAAGCGAGATTGGCAATCAATCGCACACCGTGTGAATAATCGGCATACTGCGCGTTGTGGCCGTTGTACACCGGTTGAATGGGATCATTTACGCCGCGGTGCCAGCCGTAAATCACAACACGGTCGTAGTTGCGGTCGGTGCTGTAAATTTTATTGGAAATAATGACATCTTTTTTGTTTCCACCGATGATGCTGTCGGATGAACGGTCAAAACCAAGCGAAATGATTTGCTGCTTAATGGAATCCGTATGATCACGAAAAACCGGCACTGTTGTCATTCGATTCGATGGCGGTATCGGCTGCGGACGCAGTTTTAATTCTGCAGCATTGTAAATAGTACTGACAAGCCGCGAAGTGGGCAAAGTACAGTTAAGCTCGTCAGCGATGAACTGCGCAGCCGAAGGTGTCATCGGTGTGTACAGATAATCTTCATCAGAACCGATCGCCAGGTAATCACATAAGGCAAACAATTCAAGTTCATAGCTTTTCGTGCCAATATCCTGGTTAATTTTGATCGAGCGTAATTTGCGTGCAAAAGAAGGAACATTGCCGTTGCGAATTTCGTGAATGATTGCTTTTTCGCGGTTATTCAGACTTTGACTGGCAAGCCGGGTCGCCATGCGGTTACCGCCTGTTGCTTTTTCCGGCCGTGGAGGAATGTTCAAATGGAATAATGTATCACTTACCGCTGATTTCTGCGATCCATTCTCCGTGATCGCTGTGGAGAGCTGTTGACTACAAAACAAACCGGAAGTAATGAACAGGAGTACAAAATACAGGCTTTTTTTCACTTTTTTTCCTCATAAATTTGTTTTTTTTAGCGCCT
>QQUM01000334.1 GCA_008501545.1 Calditrichota bacterium | reverse complement strand
TGGATGTATCGTTTTCAGGCGTATCAACACAGTAGTTGATCATACGCACAATTTCAAAGTGACTTAATTTGTCGATAACAGCCTGGATATTCAGTCGCACATCACCGTGCAAACGTTGTGCGGTGCGATAGATGTTGACTTCATCGATCAGGATTGCAGCTCGTTGATTAAGATTTGGCATGATTTAGTCCTTTTTATTACTTCTTGTTCTATTGGGTTACATCCAGTAATGCCAGTATTTGATTTTCCGGGACAAACTTTTTTGAAATGTGTTAACTTTGAACCTGATTTTTCGAGGATATTTACGGGTTAATGGCTGACAGGACAATTGAGCGTTTGGTAAATGACTTCCAGAACACAAATGATCAAAGGATACGAGATCGAGCTTTTGAAGAAATTTATTACCGATATATCCAACTTGTTCGATCGGGGATAAGGAAGCATGGTGCGATGCTCAGTGACTTTCGCATTGAAGAAATTGCCCAGAAATGCATGGTTTATGTAGCCAAAAATCTACCTGAATTTCAGTTCGATGATGAGAAGAAATTTGCTTCTTGGATTACTTCAATTGCTTATTTTACAACAAAAGATGAGCTTAAAATTGTAAAAAAACAGAACACCGTTGAACTCGACAGTTCCCATGACATAAAAGATGATACCGGGGATCACTCTGAAAGACATGGTCTTACCCTGGAGCAGTGGATGCAGAAGGAAGAAGCAGTTTTTCTCGAACTTTTCGATCGATGGCAACAATTTGATGAGGTGGGTTTCAAGATAAATTACCTGTTTCATGTCGAAGGCAAGAATGATAAAGAAATAGCTGATTGGCTAAAAAAGAAACCTGATGCAGCAAAAAAACAGCGACTTCGCAGTTTAAAACGATTTACTGAATATCTGCAGAAGGAAGATAACGTCAAATCCTTGGACCAGTGGATTGATAAACATTCTCAATAAGCGAACAAACATTGATTTGAGATAAAACAATGGCAGAAAAGAAGAAAACAAATTTAGAGCAGTTATTAGGGCAAAATAAAGACCTCGCCCGGAAAGTTGTGGATAAAACGCATCTGGATTTTGACGTTTTATACGCGTTAGCACATGACGGACTCAAAGGTGAAAAACGCATTCATGCTGAAGCACATCTTGCTGCGTGCCCAACTTGCAAGGAAACGCTCGCTGAACTTAAAGATGCGGCTGATTTTGTCTTATCCTATGATCCAAAGCCTGTCCGGGAAGAGATGCCGGAACGTGTGCGAAACGCAATTCCAGCCGTAAAACCTGCAATTGAGAATGTCCTGGCAAGTTTGGTTTTTTCTAAAGACAAAATTCTGGAAAAAATCAAAGGATTAGTAGATGATGTAGACAATTTCATCATCCAAACCCTCGAGCCGGATGTGGGATTTGTTGCCAACACACGGAGCCGTGCAAAACAGGTTTTGGATTATAAAATTAATTATCGTGGTATCGAGCTTGTCATTTCTACAAATAGTGAGCAGGAATCTGTTGAAATTTATGCAAAAACCAGCGATCCACAACAGATGGAACAATTAAATATCCAGTTAATAGACCAGGATGACAAATCTTCCGTGAAATCAAACCGGTTTGTTGTCGGTGATTTTATCAAATTCGTTTTTTCTGATATTGATCTGGAGAATTCAATGTACGAACTTCAGATCACAGCCAATCCCCCAGCAAAATAAATGGTGCCCAGTATTTTATTTCACTAAATCCCGGTTGCTGTCGCAGATGATTTTGCGCTGCTTGATAGGCGATGGCCTTCGGGTATCCTTTTTTTAACTCCGTATAAAAACACTTCATAAAACAAATAGCTGCGTCATGGTGCGCCTCCCATAAACTCAGCATCATTGTCGGAACACCCGCAATAAAAAGTCCACGAGTAAGTCCCATTAATTCATCCCCGGGTCTTATATCATTTCTTCCAGTAAAACACCCATTCAAAACTACAAGATTTGCTTTGAGTTTGAGTCGATAAAATTCATCAGCGTTTAATGTATGGTTAGATAAATTATCCAAGGCAGTCAATGATGGAAGATTCCGTCCACACGCAAGCAAAAGACCTGAACTAAGCGGGGCTACGCTGCTGAAGTGACCATGGGATGCAATATGGATTAAGTCGTATTTTTCTGCCTTTTTTATAAACCTTCTTTTTGTTGCATTAACTCCTGTGTATATATCAATTGAGTTTGTGTCAAAAATTTCCAGGATACTTTCAGCCTCCTGTTTGAATTTTTTTTGATTAACACGTGAATCTTCTTTTACTCCAACACCTAAAGTCAATATTTTGTTAAAGAGGAAATTCTCATTTTCCCTCACAGCATTATTTGCTTTGCAATATTGCAATAAAGATGCATTAGGAAGGTAAATTATTGCGAATTGCTCACAGAGCGTTCTTCCATCAATCTCTACTGCGTAAAATGGGAAGTAATGTAGATCTTTATGAGGCACTATATAAAGGACATCACAGGGATTAATGTAGTCTAAAACCGGCTTCAACAGCCTGAATCCAATTTGTTGAAAATGGTCTATGCTGCATTGCTGAACAACAGGATTTTTGCTGAAACTCCATATTAATGCCTTTGCAGCACGAATTTCTTTTTCTGTAATATCAATAGAAATACGCCATGGTTCATTTATGGACCCTGGCTTTTGAGTATCAATAACAAAGATAGTGGTTTTGTTTTTCGTTATAAAAAATTCAATTAATGACACATTCATACTATGGACTATATTCCTTTTGGGCTTAAATCAAAAACTTAAAAGTTGTGCAATTAATCATTAGATTACATGAGATTGTTTGCGCCTGATTTGTATAGGCAATTTACCAGAACGGTAAAAACGGAATTACATATTTTCGATTTTAGCTCAAATTGTGATTGCACAGTTTTTGATTTTTTTTACTTTCACATATTAGAGTCAACCTAATTTTACGTAAAATTTTATGAAAATAAAAAAAAGAATTTTTCTCGAAAAGCTAACTGAATTAGCGTATGATGTCATCGAAAAAAAAAGAAGCATTAGGAATGCTATTCAAACAAGTCACCAAATGGTAAAGCATAACGTGTCGTTCAAACTTAGTTGGCTTATTGCCATAAATATACACTCGATGAAACTTGAATCACGCAATCCGGATATTGCCTGTATCATTGCTGAAATAAACTATAATCTTGCGAGGCTCACAAAAGATCACACAGTTATTAGTAGTTGCGCTTCAAATTACAGCATACGCTTAAAGAAAGTAGGCATGTTAAAGCAGGCACTAAATACAATGAAGCTAGCCCGGATGTATTATCGAAAACTCAATAAGTTGTATGATGTTATATTTCTGACACTGCAAATTGGTAGTATAAATCAAAAACTGGGAGAAATGAAAAAAGCACGATACCAGTTTCGTCAGGCCCACAAAATGGCACGGTACATTGATAATATATCCGAAAAAATAAAAATATTTTATATGCTTGGACTGGTGTTTGAAATTTTTGAGACCTTACCTGACGTGTATTTATCAATAAAATACTGCAAAGTAGCATTGAATTTAGCAGAAGAAAATAATGATTCTAAATCCTGTTTTGATATTGCAGAAAACTTAACCAGGCTTCATTATCAACTGGATGATAAAGAAACAGCAATAATCTATTGCCGACGTGTTATTAAATACACTGAATTACTGGATGATTATCAATCTAAAGCTATTTTCACAAGACAATTAGGCCTATTTTACTATAATTTAGGTGACAACAATAATGCAATTTTATACTTTACTCAAGCGCATGAAGACGCTCAACAGCTTAAGGATAGGAATTTACAGATACGAGCGTTATTAGGTATTGGGATGGCTCAGGCTGCTTCAACAAACATTGAAACTGCTTTTTCTATATACAAAAAAATTCTATTACAAGCGCAAAATAGTCAAAACCATTTTCTTGAACAAACCATTCTGTCTACAATCGCATCAACATATATGCAACTTGGCCGTCCTGAAAAAGCGCTTCGTTTTGACTGGGATGCTTATTATTTAGCAGACAAACACAACGAAACAAAATTGAAGAATCTTAGCTTAGTGAATATTGCTAATTCCGAAATTGATCTTGGCAATCCAGTAGATGCAATTGCTCGGTTAAAAAAGCAATTAGCCAATTTCGAGAAACAAAATTCAATCAGCGCCAGTCTTGGTTATAGGTTCAATGGAACAATTGCTCGCGCATATTTAGAGATGGGAAATGTAATTCTTGCTCAACAACATTTCCAAAAAGCGCTTACCTTTGCTCGTAGATTACATAAAGCATACCCCTTGCCTACATTACTCACGAATTATGGTCTTACATATCAAAACAGTAATAAGGTTTTTTTTGCCCTTCAAGCCTATGAAGAAGCAGTCGGTATTGCAAGAAAACACAATGATATACATGCTGAAGCTAAAATTTTCTCGTATATCGGAGAGCTTTATTTGAGTTACGGAGATATTAGGAAAGCAAAAGAAGCTTATTATTTCTCGTTAACTCATTATCGTAAAGCAAGAAATCGAAGGGGTATTCTCACAGCATTACTTCAATTTGCCAATATTTCAATTGAAATGGATATGAAAGATGAAACAGAGCAATTTCTTAAGAAAATAATCCGAATTGCACAAAAATGGAATAATCGATCATCTGAGATGCAGGCGCTTGGCGCACTTGGCGCTTTAGTTCTTGAGTACAAGGATGAACCGGAAAAAGCGTTGCTCCACCTTAATAAAGCAGCTGATATTGCTGGTGAATTAAAAAATTCTGGCACTGAAATTAAATTGAGAAATAAAATAGCTATTGGGCTGAACAGACTTGGCATGCACGAAAAAGCCCTTAAAATATTAAAAGTACAAGTTGAAACAGCTCAGCGGCTAGGTGATAAACAAGAGGAAATGTATATCTGTTTTAATAAAGCGACGATATATACTGAACTGAAAAATTACTTTGATGCATATAAATATATTTCCCGTGCTATTGAAATTAGTGAACAACTCCGAACAGAAGGGCATTTAGAATCACACAAAATGCATTACATGAAACAAAGTGAGCAGATGTATTATGTAGCTATTAACATTTGTCTTGAATTAAGTAAGAATAAAGAAGCGTTAGAATACCTGGAAAAAATAAAGTCTAGAGTATTGGCAGAGCAAATATCATTACATCAGCACTCATTTGGTGACAATAATGCGCGTCCCCAGAATCTAATATAGAGAGAAGCTGAAATATTAAAGAAACTACAATCGATACAAAGTATTGACCTATTTGGCCTTGAACATTCTAGTCAACTATCTACCACCCAACCAGTCTTGATTTATAATAAATTAATTTCTGAATTGGAAAAGATACACATACAACTTAAAGAATATGATTCCAATTATATTACTTTACGAAAAGGCAACCCATTACAATATCAGGCAATTCATAAAATATTAACGTCCTGATCATGTTATTCTTGGGCAATCTATAACTCATTTTTTAAATCGTTTTGCTCTGGTAGTGATTTCATATTAATATACTCTACCATTATTTAATAGATTATTGATTTTTTAGAGCACAAAAACAGGGATTATCATCATTATGAAATTTCGCTACGAGATTTCTTGCTAATTTTCTCAGGAACAATCAGTAATAAGCAGTTCATACTCTGCTCCAATTTGATCTCGTTCAATCAAGTATAATTCCCAAAACAAGTCGTTCACCAATCGTTTATAAATGCAAGACAACTGAATTGCTTGCCTTAAATTGGGATTCCGCTTCCCTTTTTCCCAGCGATGGATTTGTGACGGGGATTTTAATCCAATGAGATTCGCCACTTGTTTTTGAGTAAGTCCCTGAGCTTTGCGATATTTCCATAAACGGTTTTGAATTGACGATTGCTTTACCTGCATAAGCATCGTTTTGTTTATGTTGTTTTTTCGACCTATTTTCAGTGTACCAGTGAATGCAGGTTTTGTGACTAAAGGTAAAATTGCCTCAGATGGCAACCTTTAACGAATATTGAAGAATTACAATTGAATTTAATAAGTTTTGGATGAAAAGAGAATCTCAAGAATGGCTGATTTTATTCAAAATCCAAGGGACTT
>QQUM01000665.1 GCA_008501545.1 Calditrichota bacterium | reverse complement strand
AAGGTTTTGGAAAACATGTGCTTTTCGTTCTTCCGGCACGAGCCCAAATGCCAATGGCAGCACATTCGAAGTTTGCGAATTATTGCCATATTGCTGCAAGTTTTCATCATAAAAATGATCATTGAATGTTTTGTAAATCTCTTTTGCACGTTTCAAATATGCAGCGGCATCCTCATTCCTCTCCAGCAATATCGCATAGAACGACATGGTTTCGAGATGGGAGTAATAATAAGCTGTTGCGATGAGTTCCGAGCTGGTAATACGTTTTGGATCGCTTGAATGAATCGCAGTGTTATCTAACGGCGGCACGCACCAGTCACCGTAATTATCTTTTGTCACAATACCATCGTGAACATATTTTTCCATATAACGCAGCCACTTCTTCATCGATGTGTAGTGTTTTTGAATCGCTTCGAGATCACCATACTGCTTATAAAGCATACCAGGCATGATGACGTAAGCGCCCGGCCAGGTCATGTTGTCATTATAAAAGGGCCAGTAAGATGGCGCCACATCCGGGATACTGCCTTCTTCGTTTTGCGCATCCTGGATATCGACAAGCCATTTGTTGTAAAGCGCGGCAATATCGAACATGAAGCTTTCACCAAAGGACTCCACAGCCCGATCGCCCAGCCAGCCCTGCCGTTCATCACGCTGGGGGCAATCCGTCGGCATACTGCGATAATTTCCACGGATTCCCCAATAGGCATTTCTGTAAACCTGATTGATCGTTTCATTGGATGTCTTGAATGTTCCGGTGGTTTTAATCGCATCGTGGACTACCCTGCCTTCGAGAGCTGATAAACTCGGCCGTGCGGGCAAACCTTTCATTTCTACGAAGCGGAACCCATGATAAGTAAATCGTGGTTCCCATGTCTCTGTGCTCGAACTCTTTAAAATATAGGTGTCTGTGACTTCGGCGCCGCGGATATTATCCATAAAAAGATGGCCGTTTTCCTGCAGGGATTCAGCAAAACGCAACGTGACATTATCCCCTTTCCGGCCCTTCACATTGATCCGCACCCAGCCAACCATGTTCTGGCCCATATCAAAAATAAAAGTGCCCGGCTCTACTTCGTTGACAGCAACAGGTTTGATGGTTTCGGTAACTTTTATAGGCTCGGCCATTTGCGCGACGATTTTTTCTCCCGGTTTATCGACCAGGTCTACCTGCATCCATTGTGAATCATCAAAGCCGGGCGCATTCCAACCGGGCATTTCCTTTCGTGCATCATAAAATTCACCGTCATACTCATTATTCCTGCGAATGGGACCGTCTGTCGTCAACTTCCAGGTTTCATCGCTGACAATAATTTCAGAGGTGCCATCATCAAATTGGATATGGGTTTGCAATAATAATTTGGGGAAACCATAGGTTCTTGTCTGTGCAGGTTCGGAGGAGCGTGGAGCGAAGTAACGGCCATTCCCGAGAATAACACCGATAGCATTGCTGTTTTGCATATGCTCTGTCACATCAAAGGTCATATAAAAAGTGCGTTTGTTGTACTCGGTCAATCCCGGTGCAAGAACCTGGTCGCCAATTTTTTTGCCGTTGATGTAGAGTTCGAACAGACCTAATCCTGAAATAAAAGTCGTTGCACGTTTCACATTTTTATCAACCGAAAACTCTTTTCGCAGCATGCGGGCGGATAGTTTTGTATGGGCATCGTTTGGCGCATCATCACCAACAGCTCTGTCGAGGCCAATCCACTTGGCTTTCCAATCGTCCGGTTGCAGAAGCCCCGTCGACCAAAACGCAGTCTTGCTCCAGTCCGATGGCTGCCCGTCGTTGTCCCAAACACGCACCTTCCAGAAATAATCACGATCACTTTCGAGTGCCATACCCGCGTAACGCACAAGAATGGATTGGGATGATGCCACTTTTTGCGTATCCCACATATCACCGATATTGTTGTGAAGGTTGTCTTTGCTGGACGCGACTAAAATGTGGTAGGCTGTTTGTTTATCCCCGCGTTTAATGGAATTGCAAATCCAGCTCAAACGGGGCTGCGCGACATCAATTCCTGAGGGATTGGTACGATATTCACAGGTGAGTTTTTCGGTAGTCATTTGGTGGCGTGTTGTGCAATGGACCATCATGAGAACGGCTGTTGAAAATATGAAAATTGAAAACAATTTCATTCTATCCTCCGCAAAAGGCAGAAGAGATAGGTGCTGTGTCAAAATATAAAACAAGTGAATAATTATACGGTTTCTTGTAAGTTATTTTTAAAAAACAATTCATAAATCAATAAACATCAACGAGCATCCTGAGTAGCCCCGGCGCGTATCGAAGGGTGCATTCGTTGCTACAGGATCGCACCCTTCGATACATCCCGCCAAAAAACGGCGGGATTACTCAGGATGCTTTCCGGTAGTTTTTTCTATGAATGCCGTGCAAATTCATATTTTGACTCAGCCCTTATCTTTTCTAATTATTTTCCATGTAGCAGCCCACCCTAATTTTTCAAATAATGCGCCGTTTTACTGGATCCCACTCGACACGGCGTTTTTCCAGATAAGACTTGTTGGCCATCTGGCAGGTGACGTTTTCTTCGAATGCAATATCTATATTGCAACTTGTTTCCCCATTTCCGCGAATTGCTTCCAACCACTCTTTGATGTGCAGGTGTGTGACATCAACAGCTTTTCCATTTCTCTGTGTATAAACCAGACCACGTTCAGCAAAGTATTTTTCCGAAGCGGATGAAACTGCATCGAAATTATTGCTTATTTGCGGAAATTTATACAGTGGTTCATCACTTTCTAGCAATCCTTCATCTAATTTCATTTCATATTGCGTCGAATTGCGGTCAATTGTAATGGAAAGTGTTCCACCAAGATTCATGGTTGCGTCATGGCCAAGGAACCGCCGGCCGCGGGAATTGCTGCTGGCGAGGGATGCACTGTATAAAAGTGTCAATTCATCATCCGGGTATTCAGCCACAATATGGAAAATATCCGGTATCTCGCGATTGTCTTTGTGGAAATAGATACCGCCAGAGGCGACAACTGATTTTGGTATACCCATACCCAGCACCTGGTTGACAGCATCGTATTCATGTGAGAAAAGCTGTCCGGTTAAACCGGTCCCATAATCAAACCATTTCGTCCAGTTGTAAAAACGGTCGATGCTGAACGGGACTCGCGGACGGGATCCCAGCCACTGCTGCCAATCGATAGTTTCGGGGCTGCCGGGTTTCGGATTGCCGTTGCCATCCAGGTGACGAACCCATGCGCCACCGGATGTGTTCCGGTTTGTCGTGGTTTCGATGAGAGTGACTTTCCCCAACACACCGTTCGCTACCAGTTCTTTGGCTTTTTTGAACGATTCATTCTGCCTGTTTTGATGTCCCAGTTGAAAGACCATATTGCTGTTTTTCACAGCATTGTAAACGCGATAGACTTCATCTTCAACACGCGTGAGACTTTTTTCGCAGTACACGTGTTTTCCTGCTTCTACAGCATCAATCGTCATTTGGCTGTGATGGAAGTCGGGTGTAGCAATAATCACAGCATCAATCTCATCGCTTTCGAGCATTTCCTGATAGGTGCGATAACGCTTTGTTTTATAGGGCCGTTCTGTTTCTCCCCATGGTGTAACGCTCTTTGTAATGGTGTTCATCACTTGCTCCGCATGCAAATCAAACACATCGCAAATGCCGGTAATCTGGATATTTAAATTATCGCTGTTATAAAAAGACTGCAAGCGTCTGTCATTTGGATTTTTGCTTCTTTTCTTAATCCACTCCGGCGTAACCAGGCCGAGTGAACGCAAAAGCGCACCCTTACACCGTGATCCGTTACCGATCAAACCGAGACGGATGACATCACCCGAGGCAGATTTGCCAGTGTGCACATTGATCGTTGGTGCTTTTTCCTGCAGACCAAGTTCTGCGCGAATGGCTTCATTTTTAACTTTTGCCATCGTTCTTTTACGATAAAAGTCAAACGTCAGTACGCCGAGAATGGGTGTTGTCGCCAGGCCTTTAAGGAGACTTCTGCGACTGACGGCGGTTTTGTTTTTGTCCTGTTTTTCTGCCATCTTATGCGCTCCCGGTTTTATTAAAAAAATGATCGATGCCAATTAAATGACTTGTTGGAAAGAGTGCAAGCAGGACGATAGCCAAAAATTCCAGCATGTTCTTATCAATAAAAAAGTATCCACTCATAAAGGGTGGATTGGCTGTGTAGTAGAGAAAAAGCAGCAGTGCTCCTGCCCAGCAGGCCAATCGTGAAAAAGCGCCGGCAATCATGCCTGCACCAATGAATATTTGGCCCCATGTGTTCAGGAAATCGATCATCGCCATTGTCGACGCATCTGCTGCCATCGATTGATAAAATCCTGCAAAGAGACCATTGGCCTGCAATAAAAATCCTGCTGCAGACCATGAGGGATTAAATAGTTTTTCCAGTCCGAGAAAAAGAAAATGATACCCGATGAGAACCCGAAGCACTATGAGCACAGTGAGTTGCATTCGGCTAAAATTTTTTGGATTTTCACTCATAAAATCACCTTTTTAAAAACTTATAGAAAACCACTAATTTCACGAATTACCCTAATTTGATTTCATCTTTTTTGGTGACGGTCTATGGAAGTTCGTGAAATTAGTGTAATTCGTTGTCAACTTATTTAGCTGGCCGAACTGCCATCGGCTTTAAATCCGTCAGATCTGCGACATTCACCGGCTTGCCGCTTTCAATACTGTTGCGTGCGGCGATACCAATCAATATGGACATCGAACCGTCCCGGGTTCCCGCTGCATGGCGGAAAGGATCGGCCATGTTGGGATCTTTAAAAATTTTATCACGGAGACGCTGATCACCACCACCGTGGCCACCGGAAGATTTTGGTACTTTTATGGTTTCGTATTCGCCAAAATTATCCATCACCATAATGACATCGTAGCGTTCTGCTTTCTCTTTGTATGCCTGATCCATTTCGATGGCGTGGAGTTCGCTTTGTTTTACCTGGCGGTCTTTTTCCCACGGGATATCTTCCCACGCATCGATGCGTCCTTTTGTGCCGTTGAAGGCAATGCGCCAGCCCTCGTATGGTGAGTAGGTCGTCAGGGAATAACTTGTAAACGCATTGTTGGCATACTTGACCTGCACGGCCATTTTATCGTAGATGTCGATTTCTTTGCGCCACAGGCAATTATCACGGATATAGCCGTCGTATTTCTCATTGGCCACATATAAATCCATGTAGCGTTTGTTCGTAGTGATATCCCAGTGGAATTTACACTTGTCTTTAAATTCACATCCTCGGCATTTATCACCTCGGAAACTATGATTTTTTCCGTAATGCTCCAGATCACCCCAGGCAAAAACCTGAGCAGGCTCAGAATCGAGCCACCAATTCAGCAAATCAAAATGATGGGTTGCTTTATGAACAAGTAACGTACCGGATTTATCCCGAATTCCATGCCAGCGACGAAAATAGGACGCTCCATGATAAACATTCAGATACCAGTGAAAATCGACCGAGACGATATCGCCGATGCGCTTGTTCTGGAGCAACTCCTTGATTTTTGTCATGTAGGGGCTGTAGCGATAATTAAAAGTAACCGTTACCTTACGACCACTCTCTCGTTCTGCATTTAAAATATCCTGACATTTGAATTCATCTGTTGTCATCGGCTTTTCTGTAATGACGTCGGCATCATATTTCAGGGCTTTTATGATAAATTCATGGTGCGTCGCATCGACGGTTGTCACAATCACAGAATCGGGTTTGACCTGCTGCATCATTTTATCAAAATCTGTGAAGACCGGACAGCTGACGCCCATATACTTACTCGCATACTCCAGCCTACCGGGATTGATATCGCACAGTCCGACAAATTCTACATAATCCGCATAATTTTCTACAAGCCCTTTGCCCCACATGCCCGTGCCACGAATGCCAGTACCAACCAATGCAACGCGCATCTTCGATCCCTTTGGACTGCGAGCAAAAATGGATGAAGGAGCAACAGCGAGAGCCCCCGTTGCCAATCCGGTTGTGGCAATGAATTCTCTGCGGTTCAAATTATGTTTATTGTATTTTTCCATGACACATCCTCCGTCTTTGGTATTGTAAGTCGACGATCTTTCTATCTTTTACTGTTCTT
>QQUM01000458.1 GCA_008501545.1 Calditrichota bacterium | reverse complement strand
GGTCAAATGCCAGCCCGAGCGTGGCATAATCGATGACACCCATGGGACTGAATTCGCCGTTTGGATCATAGCGGTCGAGGCGCAGGCCGAAATTTGCGACCATTCCACTAAACTCGACTTTGTCCTGCACATACGCGGCAAATACCAGCGGTTCAGTATGCGCTGTTGTAATGTATTCTTTTTCAGGTGAATCGTCATGCCAGTGCTTGCGGTTTTCGACGATTTTGTTCGCTGTTATCTCCATACCGGCTTTCAGCTCATGCGCCGGGTGAAACTGGTCAGTCATCGAGAGTTTTAAATTGAAACGTCGTCCGTAGGAATCATCCCAGGTAACACCACCGCCAAACATGTTGTAATTTGTCACATCATCCGTCCGGGCAAGAGGGTTTAACACCCAGTCCTGCTGCTCATCCGACCAGATATGCTTGGGAATCCAACCCGACTGCGGATCGAGATAAAGTCGACCGTGAAAATACCGGCCGTCGGCTTCAGAAGCCGCTGCGGAATGGCGTATCTCCCAATTAGAGCGAAAATAGTTCATGTCCGCTTCCAGAATGCGTGTATCCGAAGCGAGATATTGGTATTTTAAGCCGATGAGGGAAGCCGTGCGATCATTTAATGGCTTACGGCCAGGATAAAACATTTCACTATCACCGCCACCGTAGGAAATTTCATCATAGACATCCCAGTTGCTGGTGGAGTAGTTGCGCGTGACTGTGTTGGTCAGGTTGTGGGTGCCCAACAACGTCAATTTATGTTTGTGACCAAAATCATTGATCACTTTATACAGGATAGTTTTCGATTGATAAGCATCGATAGGTTGTGGATAGGCAAATGGTTGCTTTTCCCAGGAAAGTGTCGACATCACACTCATGCGCCAGTCGTCGGTGAATTTATAGCCATCGCTCAGCGTTAAAGCGATATTGTGTCCGGTGACATCGTCGTACGTAATCGGGCGATGACGCCAGTTCCACAATTCACGTGCTTCTTCCGCTGTTAAATCGTTGTCGGGATTCGCATCCGTGAGCAATCGCTCCGCATAAGCATTCCAGCCTTCCCAGCGGATTGTATCCGGTGTGATCCCCTCGACGCGAACCACATAATTTGGCTCCATCGATGATTCACTTCCGTAGAGTTCCTGCCGCCAGAAATTATTTTCGCTGTAGCGGCTACTGCCGGCGTGGCGCTGACGCGCAGGATTTAACTGATAATCCAGGTCAACATGAAAATCCTGCGATGGAGTCGATGTCACAATGTTCACGATGCCGGATCGGGCTTTTCCATATTCTGCATTATAACCGCCGCGAATCACGGTGATTTCTTCGACGCTGCTGGGTGCAATAGTGACGATAGAGCGGTTAAAATTGGGATCGACCATTGAATAGCCGTCGACCAAAATGGCAGCTTCTGTCGCGTCCCCGGCGCGAATTTGCATTTCACCTTCAATGAGGTTGCCTTGAATGCCAGATTGAAATCCGATCGCATCTTCCACACGATTAGCAAAGGGGGCATTGGCCATATCTTCCTGCGTCACCCGTGTTTCGGAAGCGGACACATCAAGCTTTACAAGTTCAATTGGTGCAACAACAACGATCTCTTCGCCTTCGAGCACCGCCTCTTCCATAATAAAATCAATGTGGGTACTCCGATCAGCTTCAACTTTGACATTCTGGCTGATCGCCGTTCTATAGCCGATCATCGAGGTACGTAATTCATAAGTCCCCGGTGGAAGGTAAAGAATAATAAATTTTCCATCTTCCGCGGCTGCGGCGCCGAAGGACGTTCCAACAACAACGACATTAGCGCCCGGAAGCGGCTCGCCGGTTGTGGCATCTTTCACCACGCCTCGAATTTTTCCGGTAACACCACCATAGGATTCTGTGGTTTGAAAGGCGAGCGCGATAGTGAACATTAATAGTAAGTAACGTTTCATGTGCAATCCTCACAGGATTTAGACCATTTTTTCACTCTCTCCTTGATACTAATCCCCTAAAAATGTTAAGACACGAATCGAGTTTCACAATGGAGCAATCGTTTGCTTTGTTGTGAAAAAAAAAGTAAATTGAGTCTACCTCACAGGTAAAAACAATTCACCAGGAAATGTAAGCTCTGAGTCCAAGTTTTTTGTGATTCTCAATATGTAAAAATTTTATGGCCATCTTGTGCTTTATTTTGGAAGGATTTATAGTAAGAAAAAAAATCGCATGAAACGATTTGTACCGTGATCCTAAATACGATACAACAAGGTACATAGTCTAAAAATATTAACGATTCCTTAAATTACAATAAAAATGTTTACAGTACTTTAAAAAATACATTTTTTTACAAAAGTTGAAACAGATGATTTTGTATGTTTAACAAGTAAAATGTCATACCATTTAAAGTGGCTGTTCTGGCCGTGAAATCGTTAAAATTTACCTCCCAACAAAGGATTTCAAAATGAAAAAACAAATTCATTCGCTTCTTTTCTTGTCATTGGTTTTGATTTCTTGCGATTTCAATCAACCATCAGATTCGGCACGTATGGAGAAAATTGGTGAAGGGGCAGACGAAATTCAAGTGGTCGTTGTAGAGGGCACACCCTATGAGATGGGGTATCAGCTGGGTAAAGCATTGGGACCGTCCATCGAAAAATGCATGAATGGCTATCTCGATTTTGCCTATCAACATCCTGAACTTTTCACGGATGAGATTCTGGACAACACATGGTCCACCCTTGAGCCGTATATTGACGCGCGAATTAAAGAAGAGATGCAAGGTTTGGCGAAAGGTAGTGGCGTTTCTTTAGCGATGCTTCAAAGAGCACATGCAATTCCTGCCATTGCCGATTACGCTTGCAGCGGTGTTGCAGTCTGGGGAAAAGCCAGCGAAGATGGTCATTTATACCAAATTCGTAACCTCGATTTCGTAAAACAGGCTCACCTGCAGGATTTCCCCGTCATTGTCGTTTATAAACCGAAAAAAGGTCATGCGCACACAATGGCGACGTTCGCAGGCTACATTGGCGCACACTCCGGGATGAATGCAAGCGGTATAGTTTTAGGCGAGAAAGGTGAATCACCAAATTCCGAGGCACCATTTAATCTCGATGGCGTGCACTTCTCTTTTCTCTTCCGTCAAATGCTTTACGATGCAACAACATTATCTGATGCGGTTACCACAATAGAGGACGCACAGCTGATAAAACGCTACTTTTTTTATGTTGGTGATGGAAAGCCGGAGACAATGGGCGCTGTCAAATTCTATGTCTCAACACCCGACTCGGTCAAATTGCATAAATGGACAGATAAGGCCGAAAATGATCAATCCGTACCGGGCGTGGTTTCAGATTGTATCTACTACACAATGGACAATGAACTTGCACACAATGACCTGAATATGAACAGAGGAAGCTACAATGCCGAAAAAATGATTGCCCTGTCCAAAGCATTAGCTGACGATGGCGGCAATCTCCTGAACATTGTTTATGATGGCACCGCCTTGCGCATGTGGGTTGCCTACGCTGAAAACGAAGCCGACGCGAGCACACAAACTTATGTTCCTTTTTCATTGAGTAAATATCTGACGGATGCACATTGATATCCGATTTCAGACACCCGAGTCAATAGCACCGGCGAATTCCACGAACAACTCCAGCATCTAATGAACTTCTCGATGAACTCGACAAAAAGAATGCGGAAGTCAAACTCAGCACGACTGAATAACCTGTAAAAAGGGAGCCAATAAAAAAAGCCAAACTCATGAGTTCGGCTTTTTTTATAAAAATCGTGGACAGGCACGCGATCCGCGGATTTATACGAGAGAATTACATGTTGGATTTTTCGTAGTCTTTAATCATGGCGTAAATTTGATTACGCAGGGCAACATTTTTTTCATGCCTGATCTGTAGTTTTAAAAATCCGATTGCCCATTCATTTCTCATTTTATGCAAGGCATTCAGGGCCAGTTGTTTGGCATGAACATTTGGATCGGTTCGGTAAATTCGCATAATGTCGAAAACAGCGGCGTTAACATCCAATTTGTCACCATAACTTATAATACGTTGCAGTGCAGCATAGCGCACGCCTTCATTCCCTTCCTTAATACATTTAACCAGATTCTTGCTATACATTTTCCAGAATTCCTGACTGCGCTCCGGTTCATTTGCCTGCAAAGTGGTAAAAGAGAATAAAAGTGCAATTGCGATAAAAATAAGCATTAAGCGTTTCATTGTGGCCTCCAGAATTATTGAGAATTTAGGTTTCTTTCGTTTGTTTTGGAAGACGTTTCAGAAGTGGTATTGTTTCAATAAAAATAATAACTTAAAAGAGTAAAATACTTTGCCACAAAATGTTGCTGCAATAGTTACACAAAGATTGGTCACAATTCGACTTTCAAATGATGATTCTGTACCTGAGTGTAGAGAAATGAAAAAAAACACGGTCGAAACAGCTCCTTTTAAAAAAAATTTTCACATAGAATTTAGGACAAGAAATTGTGCAGGGATTGGTAAAACCCAGGGCTATTTAGATTGTAATAGTCTTGAGCTTGTATTTTTTGGAGGCGTCGTCGGTTAATTGAATCTTAAACTGGTAGGGCGTATCACCGAAGGGCTTAAAAACGTAGTAAGTATTTAGAAATTTTATAATTATAATCCGTTCAAACAAATCAAAACCAAGGTGATCAAGTGAACGCAGTGAATTAAAATTATTGCTATCGACATAGGCAACAATGCCTTTATAGCCTTTGAGCTGGTAATTTTTCAGTGCGTGATAAAGGTTCAATCCTTGTAAGCGTTGGCCCCGGAAAGGAATGATTGTGTAGGAACGATAGGCATATTTGTACTCAGGATTAAAATGGACTTCAAGATTCCGGTTAAGCCGTGTCGGTAAATCAGAATACCAGCAATAATTTATCAATCGCCCATTATCGAGCAATCCAAGGCAGTCGTCCAATTTGTTCATGCCCAGTTCTACCACATATTCCGGCATGCGGGTCACTTCGTCCTGTAAGAAGGTTTCAACTTCCTCCTGTGTAAGAAATCTATCCGTATAGGCGGGGTGCAGCTCTTTTATCTCATGGTGAAGGGCTGTTTCCTCAATGGCGAGGCAATGCAGCACTTTAAAAAAGGTGAATAAATTGACGATCCGTATGAAAAGGTCTTTTAATAAGCCGGTAGTACCAACTGAGTAAAAGTCCCTTTTTAGTTGTTCCCAGCTCATAAAGTCCAGATATAAAAAAATAAAAAGGTAATACAATCGATATTGCAACAACAGAAAAGATAAGTGAAGTTACCCTAAATTCAAAGAAAAGAATAAATTATTCAACAATCTTTTCGAGCGGAATATAATGTTCGGTTTTACACATTAAGAATTATATAGACACATCAACAGCTATTTGCCAAATTTGATTTTAATAGCCAAAATTAAATTTCATTATTTCAAAGGTTTTAGTAGGGTTAAAAACTGCAATTCCCTTGATTTTCACGTATAATTGCAATACTTTGAAGTTTGCTTTTAAAAGAAATGAACATCCCATCATGATAAAATACGAATGAGGTTTACAAATGGCAACAAACTACAAAGATCTAGGTTTTGTTAACACAAGAGAAATGTTCAGAAAAGCGTTTGAGGGGAAATATGCAATTCCCGCTTATAATTTCAACAATCTGGAACAAATTCAAGCAATTATAAATGGCTGCGGAGAATCAAAAAGTCCGGTAATTCTACAGGTGTCCAGCGGTGCCCGTAACTATGCAGACCAGACCATGCTTCGCTATATGGCAGAAGGCGCAGTCCAAATGGCGAAAAACAAAGGCTATGATTTCCCAATCGCACTCCATTTGGACCATGGTGATACGTACGAACTGTGTGTTTCCTGCATCGAAAGCGGTTTCTCCAGTGTCATGATCGACGGCTCCCATCATCCCTATGAAAAAAACGTTGAACTCACACAAAAAGTCGTAGAATATGCCCACAAGCATGATGTGACTGTAGAAGGCGAACTCGGCGTACTCGCAGGTATCGAAGACGATGTTGTCGCAGCAAAATCGATCTACACACAGCCTGAAGAGGTGGTAGATTTCGTTTCACGTACAGGCGTTGATTCTTGGGAGATTTCGATCGGGACATCCCACGGT
>QQUM01000482.1 GCA_008501545.1 Calditrichota bacterium | reverse complement strand
AATATTAGAGCCGGATGCAATTTAGAGATGCAAAGTCTCGATTAATATCCAGCCAGCTATCAAAATCCAAATCCAATACCAACTCGATGCGAACCGCCCAACAAACTGAAGTCGGTGTAAGAATAATCGAATTTGAGGGCGTAGTTTATAACGTCGATTTTCAAGCCGCCGCCAAAAGCGTATTTCGCTACTTCATGATTCAGGCGATAGCCTGCACGCAGGAAATAGTGATCCATTAAATTGTACTCTAATCCTATCCCAGCAAGGGGGGCGCCGTCGTTGGGTTTCGTAGCTGCTGCTGCAAAAATCAATTTATTGTTCGATTGTTCAAATGCGTTAATGTTAAGTCCAAATGAAAAATTTGTAGGCAGCGGATAAGCCTCGTTCACAAACGTCACATCAGAACCAAAATTTGCGATTTGCATACCAAATGTGAAATCACGGAAATTACTGGTATAAAGCACACCAATATCCATCGCCCATGCATCCGCATTGAAGTTAGAATATAATGCCATATTTATGTAATTTATCGTACCACCGAAATGAACACGATCCGTGATGCTGCGAGCGTAGGTCAAACCCAGTCTATAATTCCCCGCATAAAATGTTTCTCCGGTGCCGTCCGGTTGCAGAGGAGTACGCACACGCATTTCGTCTGTATACAGCGCAGTCATGGACAACGCAACAGTGCCAACTGCACCACTTATAGTGCGCGCAATAGCAGCAAAATCGTGGTTTATTCCGCTGAACCATTCGTTATGTTGGAAAACAATGTCAGTTCCGGCAAGCGTGGCAAGCGCAGCGGAATTATAATAGGCTGCTTCAGCGCCATTTACTGCAGAGACAAAAGCATCTCCCATTGCAGTTGCGCGCGGGCTAATGCCTATTTTGAGAAATTGCGCGGTGGCGCTTCCTGGGCGCTCGTATTGTGCTGCAAGTATGGTCGGAAAAACAACTAAAAGCAGCAGACTTTTGCGTATCATTTTTTCACCCTTTGAGATAGTAGTGAAGTTATTTCGTCAAAATTGAGAGCAGGTGTGGCGCCTTCACAAGTTGCGACCCAGGCGCCGACTGCATTTGCGAATTCCAGTATTTTATCGCCCTTCTGGTTGTTGGCAAGAATCCCTGATATCAATGCTGCTAAAAATGCATCGCCAGAGCCTACGGTATCCTGAACGTTGATTTTAAAACCAGGGTGCTCACACCAATTGCCGCGATGCCACAAAGCGGCTCCATCGGCTCCTTTTGTTACACAAACAGTCTCGCAATAAAAAGTCTGCGCAAGCTGAATAGATGCTTCTTTTAAATTCGTAGAAAAATCGAACCATTCAGCAAGTTGGAGCAATTCGTGATCATTTAGTTTAACCAGTTTCGCATCTTGCAATGAGATTTTTACAATTTCCAGTGTATCATAAGGCGGCCTGAGGTTGATGTCGAAGACGGTGTAAGGACAAACTCTTCGCAGCGTTTCGATCGTTTGGCGGGAATCGGGATTTCTCTGAGCGAGACTGCCGAAAACCAACGCATCCGCATTTCTTGCGAGTACCATGAGTTGTTCGGATTTAACAATAAAATCCCAGGCGACGGGCGCTACGATTTCATAAGTTGGATTGTAACGCTGTTCCAATGTAACATTGACGATCCCGGTTTTCTGTTCTGGATCGATTTGAATCCATTGGGGATTGATATTTTTTTGTTTCAACCTGCGGACAATTTGATTTCCAAGTTCATCATCACCGATTCGGCTTGCAAAAAACACGTCCTCACCCAACATTTGTAAATGACAGGCAACATTAAATGGTGCACCACCAAGGAACAATCCACCGGGTAATGAATCCCAAAGGATTTCTCCGATGCAGAGTATTTTGTGTTTCTTTTTCATTTTGATATTGTTCATCCCTTCAAAACAATAATTAGCGCTTTATTGACTATACCTTTGCTATCGCACGAACAAAATTTTACGAGTATTAGCAACTGCATCAACATGCAATTTAATGAAATAAACACCTGCGGTGGCAAAGTGCCCAGAGTCCAATCTACCATCCCATTGCGCAATGTGGTTGCCCGCAGGTGTTTGAGAATTTACCAACGTCCTCAGTGGCCGTCCAAGCACATCATAAATTATGAGTTTGACAGCGGCATTTTTTTTTAATACAAATTCAATCTTTGCACCAGCTGAATGTGCCAGTTCTCCTTGCCAGAATGGATTTGGATAGACCGGTTTCAGCTCAAAATCCATTGGAATTATGCTTCCGCTTTGTTCGATGGATTCAACGCTTGTAGTTTGACTTTCGATTTTCCAGACATCGATGGAGACTGCCGTCGCTGTCCCGCCAGTACTGAACAGATCTACGCCGCGGCTGTCAGAAAGCGTTGGATATACGCGCTTGGAAAAGGTGACACTGTTGTTGATAAACACATCAATGATCGAGTGATCTATAAAAATATGCAGCTTCATTTTGCCGTTTGATTGCAAATCAATCGGCGCCCGGTAAAGTCCAAGATCAACGCCCCGATTGGCGCTGGAATTGGTCAGATCAAGCGCTAATTCTTTCGTGGTTGCATCGTAATAAAGACGTGTTTCTTCACCTCCACCGCTGGAACGCAGAAACTTTATACCAGTGTGCGTTGAATTTCCAGGATCGATTTCTACACTAATTTCAAGCTGATTGCCTACAATGTTTTGCAAAAAATCGGATTGGCCAGACGCAATTTTGATGTTTTCAAAGCGTTGGTGGTTTTGTCGCAATGCTTGCAATTCTGGCACAGGCTGCTGCACAACTGTTCCGTCTGCTCCGGGTGTCCAAATCCGCGGCAGTGAATAGAGATGCGCCCATCCAGCGGCCAGTTGTTCGCCAGAGCTGCGACGTTCCGGCACGATGCCAATAGCCAACAGCCGACCTTTTTCATCAAATGTCACAGTCGGGCTGAGCATGTGGTTAAAAAGTTCGAGCTGTTTTGGCTCATCAAAATCAGGGATAAATTCTTCATTCTTCCAGGTTCCAATCCAGTAAATCGCATTAGCCGGGGCTGGAAGTTTGTTGACTAAAAACAGATATTTGTTCTCTCCGAAAGGCACAAAGATTGGCATTTCCCAGAAGTCACCAGAGGTTTCCGGCTGTCCAATCATCAAAGGCCGGAGAAATTCCCAATTATTCAAATCGGAAGATTTATACAGAAATACGGTTCCACCCTGATTGCGAATGCCCGAACCAATGATCATGTACCAGTTTCCATTTTCTTGCCAGATGAATGGATCGCGAAAATCGAGATGATCGTATTGTGCTGGTGGGCCGTCGAGCTTGACGCCCAGCTTTTGCATTTTCTTGCTTTGGGCCTCCCACGAAGCCAGCGCCATGCGTGCTTTTACACCGTCCACAGCTGTGTACATCACTTTGAGTTCACCATCGTCGTTCATGCTGCAGCCCGACCAAATACCGCGTTGATCAAATCCCGCTTCGGGAGCCAGGGCGATTTCTTGCTCTTGCCAATTCACTAAATTATCAGATGTCATGTGCCCCCAATGGATTTGCTCCCAATAGGGACCGTTGGGATTTTTCTGATAGAAAAGATGGTATTTACCCTCAAATTGGATTAAGCCATGCGGTTCATTTGTCCAATTCGCTGGTGGGAGTGCATGGAACTGCGGTCGATGATGATCATCGGCAAAACGGGAATCCGGAATTGAGAAATTAGGAGCAGCAGAAGGCGTTTGGGCTTGAAAATCTTGCAAAATATCAGCATCACTGCGAGCGACGGTATAAATTTTTATTTCATCGATGATGCCGTTAAGCACGCCGGCTGGAAAAGTTCCACCTATAAATTCTGAGTCATTGTTGCGACCGACGACTAAATCCACACCATTGGCCGGCGTAATGCTTGTAGAAGGCGTTAGAAGGGCGGCTTTTTGCTCACCATCTAAATATAATTTTAATCCGAAGGTTTTATCAAAGGTGGCAGCCACGTGCACCCATTCATTTTTCGGCATAGGTTCCAGTGCAACACATTTATACCAGACGCCTCCGAGAAAAACAGAGGCGTACCATTCACCCAACTTCGTCAAACCAAAAAAGTAACCGCCATTGGCGTTACGCTGATTAACAATTGCACCATCACGCACAGGATACGTTTCAAGGGCCAACCATGCTTCGAAGGTGAAGGCATTGTTCAATGGATCAAGATCACCGAAAATCCAGGTTGAATAGCCATCCAGACGCAGCGCACTCCCGGAAACGCCATCCACCCACTCAGGATTGTTAAAATTGTTGCGGATAGCATAGGATGTTTCGCTGATGCTGTCAACAGTGGTTTTGCCACTGGCATCGTCTAACGCCCACCAGGCCATTAGGTCGGTAGCAGGTTTATTTTCTGATTTTTTCAGATAAGAAAAAATTTGGGAGGCGAACTTTTCCAGGTTTTCACGATAACTATTTCCACCGGTGTCAACCTGCCAATCGAATGCAGGAGAGCCGATCACGATGACTTTACCAAGCATGTGTTGGTATTCACCGCAGGCGATTTTGCCGCTGCGAAAAACGGTGTCACCCAGCCACTCGCCATCAAAAGTGGCCTCATCGGTCCACCAGCAAGTCAGGTTATCTACCTGCAAATTGCTCGATAAAGTGACCACTGGATTGATTAATTCTTCAAAAATGGGATGTGCATCCGCTTTGCGCCAGAATCCTGCTGCAGAGCTTGTCGATGGAATTTTAGAGATTTCTTGTGGTGGGGTATCTTCAAATCCCAAAGGCAAAACGTATTGCGTTGCAAATCCAGAAAGCAGCATCCCACCACCGGATGCAACAAAATCACGAATAGATTGCATGACGATTTCTGTTGTGGAATTTTCAGGCAACGTATCACTCTCATCGAAGTGCCACCAAATCATTTCAAAATTTTCAAGCTGAGTCGGTGCAATCTGCAAGCTTTCGAATGAAAGATAGCTTGTTGCTGCGACGTGATGAGCCCAATCGTAGGCTGCTTTTTCTTCTGCACTTAGACTATCGAAATTTGCTTTCGTCCCTAGCAAGGCGACCTTGATTTTAGGTTCCGGTAGGATATAATTAAGAATATTTTCTGTAAATTTTTCCAGATTAGATTGATTTGAATTATTTCCCGAATCGATGTGCCAGTCATAAGCGCCCGCGCCGATAACAATAACTTTACCTGTTCCTGCCTCATATTCACCCGCCGTGACCAGAATATTGGAATTCCACTCCACATCAGCCAGCCAAATGCCGTCAAAGGATTGTGGATTGTTCCACCAACAGATTGAATTCCACACTTGCAGTCCTGCAGAAAGTGTCGAAAATGGATTCGATAATCCGGTAAAAATTTCATGACCGGCATCTTTTTGGGAAAATCCCCAACTGCCACTGGTCGTTAATCCACGCCTGATTTCCTGCGGTTTTGTATCTTCAAAACCGAGATTCACAACATATTGCGGTGCAAATCCTGACAAAAATAATCCGCCACCATTTTGAACAAAATCACTTATTGCAGTGGTGATATTCGCTTCTTTTGCGATTACTGGTATGGAGGTGAGTTCATCAAAATGCCACCATAGCGCGTCTACAAAGTTCAGGAAACCTGGATTGGAATTAATTTGCTCGAAGGAAATATAAGTTGTCTGGAAATTGGCCTGCGCCCAGTCGTATGCAGCACGTTCTTCAGCGGTGAGGCTTTCATAAGTTGGCTTGTTGCCGAGAAGGCCAAGACGTTGGGCGTGAATTTGATTTGGGAATATCAAAGCAAACGCCCCAAGAAGAAGAGAACTTGCTATTAATCGAGATATTTTAAAGTTAAAACTTTTGAGTTGCATTGGTTTATCCAAATTATTGGTATCTGTTTAGCGCATGGATTAACCTCGTAGCATCCTGAGTGTTTCGCTTGTTTTTTAAGCGAAATGTATCGAAGGGGGCGGGTTTCGAGGTGGTCACGCACCCTTCGATACGCCCCGGAAAAAACATCCAGGGCTACTCAGGATGCTCACACTTTTGCATAATGCTGAACAGTTCCGTTATTGTTATGTTTCTTCAAGCTCTAAATTCCCTCTTGGGATGGGATTTTTACACTCGTGCTAACAAAAATGCTCTTCTAAAATCCCTACAGTCTAACCACCTATTTAATCACCACAAATCTTCCAACCTGCACCTTGCC
>QQUM01000240.1 GCA_008501545.1 Calditrichota bacterium | reverse complement strand
CAAAGAATCCGGCAATTATTGTGGTTATTTCACACCGCATGACGGAACGCCTGGACAAGACAAAGCAGCTGAAGAAGCGCGTAAAAAACTGGATGCACTGTTTAAAAAGAAAGAATAGTAAACCAAAGTACTATTTCTTTTCATTTTCAATAATAATCAAACCCAGATTTTTATTGGCGAACGTTAATCCGACTTTCAGGATTCCATTTATGGTAATTTTTTCGCCTTTAAAAGGGACTTTGCTGTCTGGTTTTACCCAAATTTGTCCGGTTCCATCATCAATTTTAACAAGGCTTTGCGATAATACTGGAATTGCAAAAGTCTGAACGACCTCACCCTTTACTTTAACTTCCTTTTCGTTGTATTTCCCGGGTTGTGCTTCGATATCTGCTATTTTCATGCCCCCTGCGCAATTCAAAAACAAAAAAGAGACAGCTAATAACATTGCATATTTTATTCTCATCAATTCCTCCTGATTCATGAACTTGCTATAATTTGGCTATTCCAGGCGTGTTTATGACTTGTCAGATATTTCCTTGAGCTTGTCTACAACATTTTCAATAGATTGCTTCACAGTGTTTCCTATTAAATGATTTACATCCATTTGTGCAGGCATATTAAAGCTTGTATGTTCGTGTACGAGCTCCCATCCCTTGCCATCAACATATCGCCAAACATGTGATGTTTTTCCTGAATTACTTCCGCGTTGCCAGTTAAATGTAACAACAGCGGCATCACTGTTAATCATGGTTAATTTCTGGTCAAAAATGGTCTGTCCCGCAGCTTCTTCCATTGCTTTTTGTATAAAATTCAAGCCATCTTTGTCTCCATCAATTCGGTATGGGCTGTTTCTTGTCAATAATGAATAATCTTTTGCAAGTACATTGGCAATATCTTCCAGGTTTTTACCGGCAAAATCTGAAATGTAATCTCCAACTCTCTTTTTTAACATATTGGAGATAATTTCATCTTTCTTTTTAACGGTATCCTTCCCACCCTGCCGTTTTTCCAACCAACTTTTATACATTAAACCAAGGGCAGTAACAATGATAACTATAACCAGAAAAGCGAATATCTGATCAATGTATGAGACCATCTAGGAAACCTTTTTAGTAGGAATGAAGTAATTCGTAAAATTTGATTATATTATATGTAAATGAACCGATATAAACACAGAATATTACACATGATAAGTCTTTCAATTAAAAGAACATGCATCAAAGTACTACCAACAAAATATAAAATCAACAAAAAAGAAATATTGGAACGAGGTAAAGATGAATGTATTATTTGGCAGGTGAGCGAAGAAGCCAGATCCCCCGAACAATAAGAATCAAACTCAGCAAAAGCATCATCAATCGCACATTGGTTATGCCGGTATCATAAATCTGATATGAAGTGTTAACGGCGAAATAAAACCCAAGTGATAAAATCAAAGTAGGAATCAATTTGTAAAGCATACTTACCTTCTACAGAAAAGCCGGCTTATCACCGGCTTATTTTATAAAAATATCAAACTCAATTTCCAGTCTAGGTGAATTCCCCCTGAAAGCAACACTGATATTAATCTACATTCTTATTGCGTGTTAATCGCTCTGCCTTTTTAAAAAATGAATTGTTAAAACTCTTATCCTGGTCGAGGTATGGATTTAATTGGCGAGCTGGATCAGGAACATAATTGCTGTCTTGTTGAACAACACTTGAAAATAGCAGCCAGCGATTGCGGTGAGAAAGATTCACCAGTGATTTACCTATTGACATATGAACACCTCGCAAAGTTGAGTGTGACTCATCAGCAATGGATAAAGCTTGATGAAGAGAGCCTTCCGTGTTGATTAATTAAGGCATCCTGCACTCATAAGATATTATCTTTTTTCCTGTGTGTCAAATACTAATTCTAATTTTAGTGTAAAAATATTCTAATTAACGCATCTTCGTGCCATATTTACGAATTATTATATTTTTATCATCGAACTTCCTTCATCTGCGGTTATTTTGGTTGTCTGGTATTTCTTAGGTATTGAAGAGAATATATTTATGAATTATCAACTTATAAAATGCCGTGCTGATCGTCTTCCAAGTTCTGCTCCAGAATTATTTTTCTACTGATGTTGAGCGAAACTTCATACAAAACTATATGTTTGCGATGTGAGAGACATTCCACGCGGCTTATGTCATGTAGAGCATTTTCATTCTAACCAAAGAATATTGATAGAATGCGCATTACAACACAATATTTCACTTTGACTTTTTTGGTTTTTTATAGCATCAGGATTCTTGCATTTATATGGAGTTACGATGCTTTCGGCGATTTCTTTATAGAAATTCAAAATGCAATGACTTGGGTGAGCGCGCCTCTTGAAAACATAACAAGCATAATGTCTGATCAAGTTCGAGCACTATATACATACTTGATAGGGATTGGCTTAATAATCTGGAATGACCCGGTTTCTACACCAAGACTGATAAGCTTGATTTTCGCGTTATTGACGTTCTTCCCATTTTTACTCATGTGCAGGGAATACTTCACGAGTAGAGTTGCATATCTCGCCTTGTTTTTATTTAGCTTTTTTACACTTCATATTAAATTCGCTGCTATACCCGCTGACGATTCCTTATTTATTTTTCTGATTGTAACTTCCGTTGCATTTCTCTTTAAATACGCAAGCGGTATGCAAATCAAATTTCTCATATTTAGTGGAATTTCTATTGGTACGGCAAGCATTGTACGTCCGGAAGGATTTTTAATGCTTTTACTATTACCCTTTCTATGGCTTGATACCCCAAGTGATGCCCGCGAATTTTTTGACGTACGTTCCCATCTTTTTCAAGCAACAGCAGTGATGCTGATATCTGCAATAATGCTCGTTGTTACATGGGTAACCTTTTCATACCTTATGGTCGATCGATTCCCTGCCTCAATTTTCACATTTAAAACAGCAAATATAAATAATCTGATCTCATCACAGAATACTATCGATAAATCTGTTGCAATCATTGCACTTTCTACCTTCCCCGGGATTTTGTTTGCTTCATTGACGCCACTCGTGTTTTTAGGTGCTTTATGGGGAATTATGCGGAGCTTTAAAAATCGAAAATATCGTGCGCTATTTATTGCCAGTACACTATTCTTCTTTTTGACAGTTTTATTCAGCAAACAAAGTATGGTAAAAAATGCAACTGTATATGGCGTGTTTTTAATCCCTTACGCGGCTTATGGTTTCTATTCCTTCCATAGACGGTTTTTAAACAGAAAAGCAATTCGAGGTATTTTGTTCATCGCGCTGGCAAGTTTTATCTGGATATACACAATTCTGGTCTATGAACGGGGACCACGCTCTCATCTTACTGAAAAGCTATGGACTATTTCGCCAATTGGTTATTTGCAACCAGAGGTTAAAGAAATAATTGATTTTTTTAACGATGATGCCATTGATGCACAAAGCATTCTAATTGATGATGCAGAAGATAAACGTATTAAACCAATCATGCTTTATGCAATGGATGATGGCCGGGTATTTATCTCCGCAACCAGGCTGCAAAACAATGTCAATCCACAACAAAATGCTGCTAATTCAATCCTCGAACAAATCAAAACGATTGGCAGGGCCGAGTATATTGTCTGTGTACGTGAATCTAATTTAGACCAGGAATTTGAAACGCAAGCCGAAAATCCTAAACATGATCAGCGTCTTAGCGTGCGACTCTTATTATCAAACAGATATTACCGGATATATAAATTAGATAATTAATTTAGACACAAAAAATCATTCGGGTTAAAGGCAACAACTTCTGCTAATTGCAATTCATTCGTCTTTTAAAAGTGCCGATTTCCTTTAGAAAACAGAAAATGCAAAAGGGAACGGTCTTGCATCTAATATCCTGTTTTTCTACATTCCCCACCGCAAAACAACTGATAGTAAATGGACGGAATTTAATGAATACCGAGATTAAAAAACGACTTACACAATTATACACAAAATGGTGTGGGGCAAAAATTTCGCATATTGCTCAAATGAGTGCCCATGGCTCTGATAGAAAATATTTTCGTATTTATGGTGAAAATGGTGAATCTGTTATTGGTGTGCAAAACGACGACAAACGGGAAAATACAGCGTTTTTAACATTTTCAAAACAATTCAGGGAACACAACATACCAGTACCGCAAATCTATGCCGAAGACACCGCAAAAGGTATTTATCTTGAAGAGGATCTCGGTGATACAACGTTATTTGATTATCTTACTGAGATTCGACGGGGTGGTGATTTTCCTGAAAAATTAGTTCGGATATACGAAAATGTTATCGAAAAATTACCCGACCTGCAAATCACAGCTGGCAGGAAGTTAAATTTTGATGTCTGTTATCCACGTCCAAGTTTCGATAAACAATCCATGATGTGGGATTTAAATTATTTCAAATATTATTTCCTGAAGCTTGCAAAAATTCCGTTTGACGAACAATATCTGGAAAATGATTTCCATAAGTTTACTGATTTTTTGCTTTCGGCTGAACGAGATTTCTTTCTCTTTCGTGATTTCCAGTCCCGCAATATAATGCTGTTAAATGATGAACCTTATTTTATCGATTACCAGGGTGGCCGGCGCGGCGCACTGCAGTATGATGTTGCCTCCCTCCTTTTTGATGCAAAAGCTGATATACCGCAGGAAATCCGCGATCATCTGTTAAATCATTATCTTGCATCTCTGCGCAAAATATACGATTTCAAAGAAGAAAAATTTATGCAATTTTATTATGGATATGTTTTTATCCGTATTATGCAAGCCCTGGGCGCTTATGGATTTCGCGGATTTTATGAGCGAAAAGAACATTTTCTCAAAAGCGTTCCATTTGCAATAAGAAATCTTGAGCGCTTGTTGCAGACGGCAAAACTTCCCGTGGAACTTCCAGCGCTTACAGAAGCCTGGTGGAAATTGGTTCGAAGTTCATTTTTAAGAACACTCGGGAACGCCAAGTTAAAGCTGAGACTTCGAATACAGAGTTTCTCATTTAAAAGAGGGATTCCAGTTGATGAAACCGGACACGGCGGCGGGTTTGTATTCGATTGTCGTGCATTACCAAACCCAGGCAGATATGAACAATACAAAAATTTAACAGGAAACGATAAACCTGTCATTGATTTTTTAAAGTCTGAATTTGTTGTCGATCAGTTTTTACTGAATATTACCCGTCTTATTGATAATTCAATTCAAAATTACCGAGAGCGTAATTTTACTGATTTAATGATCTCTTTTGGTTGTACCGGCGGGCAACATCGATCAGTGTATTGCGCAAATACCCTGGCAAAAATATTAGAAAAAAAGTTTGATATCGATATTTCTGTTCGTCATCGTGAGCAGGAAATGAAGGAACATTGAGCACAAAATGAAAGCTATGGTACTGGCTGCCGGTCTCGGGACGAGATTAGGCAAGGAAACAAATAGCAAACCTAAAGCACTTGTTGAAGTGGAAGGTGTTCCATTGCTTAAACATGTACTTCTTCGATTAATAAAGCAGGATTTTACAAAGATCATTATCAATGTGCACCATTTTGCCGAGCAAATTATTCGTTTCGTGCAAAATAATGATAATTTTGGTATTCATATTGCATTTTCCCATGAAGAAAGACTTCTGGATACAGGTGGCGGTCTTAAAAATGCAGCCTGGTTTTTTGACGATGACGTCCCATTTTTGATGCACAATGTCGATGTTCTCACGGATTTGGATTTAAAGAAGTTCATGGAAGCCCATGTGCAAAACAAGTCCTTGGCAACAATAGCCGTTCGGTCTCGGGATACACAGCGTTATGTTTTGTTTGATGAGACAAACCAGCTTGTAGGATGGGAATCATTATCACCACCGAAGAAAAGAATGGCTCAGGCACCGAATGGTAAATTGAATCGCCTGTCATTTATGGGTATTCATGCATTTTTGCCAGAAATCTTTGCAAAAATGGGACAGGAAGGACGTTTTTCGATCATAGACTGTTACCTTGATCTCGCCCAAAAAGGTGAGAAAATACAAGCCTTCCGGGGAGATTCATCACGTTGGCTCGATCTTGGGAGAATTGAAGTCTTTAGACAGGCCAAAAAATTATTAGGGGCAGACTTTTTCGACTAATTCTCTACAACCTACCAAAAATTTAAAGAGTAAATTGCAACTAA
>QQUM01000222.1 GCA_008501545.1 Calditrichota bacterium | reverse complement strand
TGCTCCATGGCGTTGATACAAGCTTCCGCAATGGCTGTCCGCAGGTCATCAAGCCGCTTCTCCGGCAGATCATGCAGCCTGGCGAGGGATACGGCTGTCTCCATGACAATTTTTTCAAAACCCAGTTTCGCAGGAATAACCAATTGTATTTCGTTTGGCTTCATAATTTTGATCAAATAATTTTACCCAACAGTGCAATCAATTGCGAATCAGGTGACTTTAATGAGCACGATTGTCACATCATCCGAATAAGGAATATCCTTGACAAAATCATTGGCATCAGCCAATAAATTTGATAGCAAGTCAGGCAAAGGATTTTGTGCGTGTTGCATTACGGATGCCTTGAATCGCTCGAATCCGTAATTTTCCCTTTCCGGATTAAACAGTTCGACGATGCCATCCGTGTAACAAACGAGCAGTTCGCCAGGTTGCAGCTTAATCATATTTTGATAATAATTCACTTCAGAACGAATACCGAGAGGAAATCGATCGGCTTCTGACTGTTCGAGAAATTCCGTCGTGTTTTCTTTGTATAAAATCGGCATCGTTTGCCCGGCATTGGTGTAGTGCAGTGTCGCATCCCTGTCATCGTAAATGGCAAAAAACACAGCGACAAACATGTGCCGCTGAATGTCCCTGACGAGCAACCTGTTGGCAAACTCAAGAATTTTATCTGTGTCATTATATTGGTCCGAAGCAAAACGCAGAGCGCTCATGGCGCTGCTCATGACCATCGCACCGGATATTCCCTTCCCGGAAACATCCCCGATCACAATTCCCAGTCGATGTTCATCCAATACAATAAAATCGTAAAAATCCCCACCAACTTCTGTCGCAGGAAGTGACTTCGCTTCGATTTCAAGGCCACGAACAGCCGGCCTGCCCTGCGGCAGCATCTCCCTTTGCAAGCGACGGGCAATTTCCAGCTCTTGCCAAACTCGCGTATTCTGCTTTAATCCGCTAAGCATTTCATTGAAATGGGTTGCCAGACCGCCGATTTCATCTTTCGTCGATATTTCGATTGACGCATCGAGATCTCCGGCAGCCACTTTTTTCGTTACGTTTATCAATGCCTGCAATGGTCGTAAAATGCGTTGCACAGTCAGGTTTAAAAATATCAATGAGAGAATACCAACGATGAGAATGACTTCAATTATTCGTTGCCGGATAATATCCGTGCTCGAATATACATCCGCACGATAACTTGAAGTGAGTAAAATCCAATCCCATGGAGCAAAATATTTATAGAATCCCAGCTTTGCTTCGCCTTGTCTTCCCCGGGCGCTTGTCCCCTGATGGTATTCATGAAATTTATCCGTCCCGTGATGCCTGCCACCCGCATTTATTTCATCGATCATGGCGCGGACGTGGGGGAATTTTTCACGATCCAACGCAATTTGGCCCTCGCCTGTCGGGTGTATTATTAGTTCGCCCATACTGGAGTCAGCCATTGAAATAACTGTTATGTAGCCCTCTTCAAAAATATGCACGGCTTTAATACGATTATAAAGCTCCATCGTCGGCACGCCGTCGGTTGCGTAATAGCCTTCACACAGTGCAAACGCATAGTCGGTGCGGGCACGAAGCAGCTCACGCGACAGCGATTCTGTTTCCTGCCTTGAATGCTGCAATGCGAAATACCCCACGATCGACACCGTAGCAATCAGCTCAAAAAGGACAACGAGATTTAATTTCGTTCGCAAATTCATGTGTTACTCTTTTCAGCTATCTTTAACCGCGCCATCTTTTTTTGCAAACCAAGGCGACTTAAACCGAGAATTCGTGCAACTTCACTCTTGTTTCCATTGCACTCGGCAAGGGCTTTATTAATCATCCTCTTTTCCAGGCGGTCAACCGCGTTACGCATATTTTCCAAAACCAGTTCATCTTCGAATTCCGATGAAACATTACCGGCGATGTGGGCGGACAAATGGTGTTCTTCAATCATTTCACCATCATCTGCCAGCGTAACGATCCGTTCGATTTCGTTTTCCAATTCCCGCACGTTTCCCGGCCAGTCATAATGTTGCAGCTGGTTTAATGCCTCCGGATCAAAGCCTGCAACTGATCGGCCAATCTGTTTTTCTTTCTCATTAAGAAAATGTGTCGCAAGCAGGGCGATATCATTCTTTCGCTGCCGCAACGGTGGAATTTGAATTTCCAGCACCCCGATTCGATAAAATAAATCTTCCCGAAAATTCCCCGCTTTTATTTCCTCTTTCAGGTCTTTATGGGTTGCAGCAACGATGCGCACATCAACATGGATTTCCTTTAAACCACCGACACGACGAACCGTGCGCTCCTGTAAAGTACGCAATACTTTTGCCTGAGAACTGAGCGGCATGTCCCCAATCTCATCGATAAAAATTGTGCCGCCGTGCGCCTGTTCAAAATAACCGATCCGCTGCTTTACGCCAGTCGCAGCGCCAGCTTCGATACCGAAAAATTCCGATTCCACAAGCGACTCAGGAATAGCAGTGCAATTAATCGCCACAAACGGTCCATCCGCCCGCGGACTTTGATAGTGGATAGCGCGTGCAACCAGCTCTTTGCCAGTTCCAGTTTCACCACGAATGATAACCGCTGCATCACTGCGGGAAAAGTTTTGAATACTTTCCTGGAGATTTTGCATTGCAAAGCTGCCACCAACAATATCTGTTGAATGGGTGTCTTTGCGAACTTGCTGACGCAGATTCAAATTTTCTGCAGCCAAACGTTCACGTGCATCTTCCAGCTCGGTGTACAGCTGCAGATTTTCAAGGACGTGCGAAGCGGAACTAATGGTTGCCTGTAACAAGTCTTCATCTTCACGGGAATACGGTTCACCAATTATTTTTTTCCCAAAATAAAAGCCGCCAACAATCGCATCCCGTACGGAGATTAAATGCCATAATGTAAATGTGGAATCGTTAAAATGTGTGCTTGTCAGGCGCTCAGTGAGCAGTTTTTGTTGATCACGTGGTGTGGCACCATGGAAATTCGTGGCCCGCAAATCATCATTTATTTTATCCGTATCCTGAATGTTACCCCGGTGGGCTACGATATGCCACTCATCGTTCGTACAAAGAAGTGCAACAGCTTCTCGTGCGCCAAAAGTTCCGGCCATTGTCGCAAGTATTTGCTCATAAACCTGAGAAGGCTTTCGTGCCTGATTAAGCGAGCGGGAAGTTTCGAACAACGTTTGTAATTGAAAGACCTGGCGCTCCAGCTTCCAAATACGCTTGTCAGTTTCGTTCATATTCTCTAAATCTTTATAAATGATAATATTTCAATGTGCCATAGAAAAAGGAAAAGTGCAAGAAAAATATAATAAGCTGGTTTGAGATTTCGAAGAGGATAGAGCGTATGGCTGTTAGATCAAACTTGAGAGGTAGGATATAAAAAAAACGGCACATCCAGGTTTCTCGATGTGCCGTTTAAAAATTCGTTACTTTAAAGCTACGGAGACTGAATTGCCTTTTTTGGTCAATTCAACCTTTTCTTCGCGAGCAAGCCAGCCAATGGCTGCATTTACGCTAAAAGCATCCAAATCCAGCTCTTTGCGCAATTTTGCAACTGTGGAATTCCCTTCGACATCAAGGTGTTCCCAGATTCTGCCGGCAGCTTCACCAATATTGTTTGTAAGCACTTTTATGCTCCTTGTTATGGAATTATTTTCGAAAAAAAATGAACGCAATAATAGAAAATTGATTCTCAAAATGCAAGTCCAGAATATAAAAATAAGTTACATTTTTCTAAAAAGAACGTGCTTATAATTGATGTTTTTTTTACTATACACGTTTGAAAATCTGAATCACTTTGCACACGGTCGCATTTTATGAATCCAATTTATCTCGACTACAACGCCACGACACCTATATCGGCAGAAGTGGCAGAATCTATGCTCCCTTTTTTCAAAGAATTTGGCAATCCATCCAGCAACCATGTTTTTGGCAAGCGGGCCAGGGTTGCTGTTGATGAGGCGCGCGCCAAGGTCGCCCGATTGCTCGGTTGCAAACCAGAAGAAATTTATTTTACCTCTGGTGGTAGTGAAGCAAACAACTGGGCATTAAAAGGAGCGACATCACTGCAAAAACAAGCTCATATCTTAACCACGCAGATTGAACATCCAGCCATTTTAAATGTATGTCGCTATCTGGAATCCCATGGCGTTGGGACAACTTATTTCCCGGTTCAGAAAAACGGTGTCGTCGACGTCAATCGAATGGCAACAACCCTGGACGAAGAAAACATATCCTTTGTCTCTGTGATGCATGCAAACAATGAAGTTGGCACCATCCAGCCAATCAGGGAGATTGCTACGCTGGCCAAGCGACACAATCTCATAGTGCACACCGATGCTGCGCAGTCCGCAGGCAAAATCCCTGTTGATGTTGAAGAGCTGGATGTGGATTTACTTTCTGTTGCCGGGCACAAACTCTATGCTCCCAAGGGCATCGGTGCTTTATATTGTAAAGAAGGTCTCGCGTTGGAAAATCTAATTCATGGTGCAGGCCATGAACGCGGACGCCGGGCCGGAACCGAAAACGTATTGCTCATTGTTGCACTCGGTAAAGCATGCGAATTAGCTGAAAATCGTATTCATCTGCAGCAAACCGGGGTGCGCACATTGCGTGACTTCTTCCAAAAAACATTGCTGGAAAAAATCCCGGATGCGAAAATTAATGGCCTGGAAGCTGAGCGACTTCCGAACACGCTGAGTATTTCCATGCGCAATGTCCAAAGTCATGATATTCTGCATCAAATAGAAAACAAGGTCGCCTGTTCCGCCGGATCAGCGTGCCACGCCGGTGAAGTATCGATCTCTCCGGTATTGCAAGCCATGCAGGTTCCACCCGACTTTGCGGCGGGCACATTACGACTCAGTCTCGGTATTTCAACCACAAAGGAAGATATCGAAAATGCCGCGCAGGTCATCATTGAAGCCGTTGAAAATGTTCAAGCGGATCACCCTGGCCAATAAAAGTAGCGATTGATTCAGGACGGAATGGAATGAATTCAAAATCTGTTAATCCATATGCAAAAATTAATCTTAATTTCATTGTCTTGCACCCAATAAAAGAAAAGAGTACAACATGGCTGATAAAGAAACCATTATCAATAAGTTAAAAACGATAAAATTTCCGGGCACTGACAAAAACATCGTTGATTTGGGATATGTGAAAGAAATTGGTGGCGAAGGTTCGCAAATAAGCATCAAAATCGAATTTAGCAGCAGTACGGGCAATGTTGAAAATGTGATCAAAGCACAGGTATTCAATGGGATGCGCAGTCTTGGGTTTGAAAAAGTTGATGCGATCGTTACCGATCATTTTAAAGGGAATTCCGTACCCCAGAATCAACCACCGATGGCGCAACAAAATGTTGCACCGGAACCGGAAAAATTGCTGCCACAAGTGAAAAATATCGTTGCCGTCGCCAGTGGAAAAGGTGGCGTCGGCAAATCGACTGTTTCGGTCAATCTCGCATGTGCATTAGCGAAACTCGGCTACAGTGTCGGCCTGCTTGATGCCGATGTATATGGCCCAAATCTTCCCATGATGCTGGATCTGGAAGATGGCCGGCCACAGGTAACACCGGACAGCAAAATCATTCCGCTGGAAAGTTACGGAGTAAAAGTTGTCTCCCTCGGCTTTCTCATGCCCAGTGATGAAGCGATCATTTGGCGTGGTCCCCTGGTCGGACGTGCAATCGAACAAATGATGCGCGATGTGCTGTGGGGTGAATTGGACGTGTTAGTCATCGACATGCCACCGGGGACCGGCGATGCGCAACTCACAATCTCTCAAAGAGTGACACTCACTGGCGCGGTGATGGTTTCCACCCCGCAAAACGTTGCCTTGTCTGACGCGATCAAAGGCTACCGCATGTTCCAAAAAGTAAACGTACCGGTATTAGGCATGATTGAAAACATGAGCGCATTCATTTGTGATGAGTGTGGCAAGGAGCACGATTTGTTTGGCAAGGATGGGGTGAAAGTCGCAGCAGAGAAAGAAGGAGTCGACTTTTTAGGTGCTATTCCAATCACGCCGGAAATTCGGTCGGGTGGGGATACCGGTAAACCGGTTGTCACCGAGTTCCCGGATTCCATTGCAGCCAAGCGATTTACCAGTGTTGCCCAGGCCGTTGCAGCAAAGTTCGATTCAGAAGAAAACGTCGCGCCGAAACATTTCAAGTTCTAGATCGC
>QQUM01000661.1 GCA_008501545.1 Calditrichota bacterium | reverse complement strand
ACTCGACGCCCAGGTTAGAAATAATATAGGCGGTGCCTGTCGTAATATCGAGTGCAGCTGCTTCTGTTTCATCGAGAATGGCACCTATGGGCAAACCGTATCCGGCTGGTCCGGCGTATATTATATAATCTGCTACGATTTCAAGAGATGGTGTTGGTGAATCAACATCAACGCGTGTTAATTGGGCAGGTCCATTGTCGTTTACTGCATATAAATATCTCTTCACAAATACTGTTACTGTATCCGTCGCTACGGCTCCGGTAGCATCCGTCACTGTAATGATATATTCTGTTGTTGTAATAGCAGATGAGACAGGATTGGATATGGTTGCATCATTTAATCCCTCACCTGGGAACCAGGCGTAGAAATATGGTGCGATACCGCCACTTGCAGTAGGTGAACCACCGATTTGTATGGATTGGCTTGCAATGATTTCTTTGTCAGGCCCGGCAGAAACATTTAAGGACTGGCCAAAAGAATTTTGAAAAAAAACGAGAGATAGAATGAATAAAGAAAACAGAATGAAAGTGCTTGAACTCAATCGAACCGGATTCATAAGGAGCTCCTGAATTAATTTTCTTTAGCATGAACGATATCATTTCGTAGCTAAAGATATAATCAAAATGCGAGAATCCGTTCTCATTGGGTGTAGAAAAACAGGATATTTAGCAAGTCCCCAGCATTCTCAACCCTTTTATCCAAATAGATATAATAGAGTAGGGGATAGACATAATTGATGCGTAAATTAATCTCTAATTTTTATAGATTTTTTGTTTGGAGATTGTCGATTAGATCTGATTTTTAAATTTAATCAAACCTTTACTTAAAAATAGAATTGAACTCACGATTCCCAGGATACCCACAAGCGCATATTCCATATCGGTTTGTCCAGTTTTTAATGCATCAAAACCATAGCCCAGTAAAGGAGCCAAAACAACTGTCACTACACGTCTGGATTGGCTTTCAATCGAAAGGATGGTTGCTCCATGTTGTTCTTTTGAACAGCTATCCAGACGGCTTAACAAAAATGGTCGCCAGAGATTTTGCAGACTGTACATGAGGACAAAAGCCAATGCAACAAACCACAGGATTCCGGCAAAACCTGCAATGGTTAATGTGACTGAGAAAATTAAAAAGAAGCCCCAGGATATTAGTGCAGCGATATTTTCGTTTCCCAAAGTTGTGATTATTTTCTGAGCATTTCGGCTAATCCATGCAGAAGTTAGGAAAAGTAGCGTATATACCGGGACGATCAAAATCACAGATTTTTGAATATCTGTCAGATTTTTAAGAAGAGAAGCATGCATTAGCATGCCGATGGCAAGTGCTTTCAATGCGGGTTGAAGGTATTCCTTCATGGTGCTAAAGACACCATCGAATCCCATTGATTCGTAAATGAGATTGCGTAAAGCCGTCGTTTTGAATATTTCTCTCAATGCATTTTTCGTATGTTTAAAAACATGGATTACTGGACCTTTTTCTGGCATTTTTCCATTGAGTTCGGCGGGATAGGTAAGAAGGTTTAAAACGTTGATCATATATGGGATACAGGAAAAATAAAAAATGAAAGCATATGCCTGAAAATAATATACAAAAAATCCTGAAATTATTGCAGAAAGTGCCGAGCCCATTTTGCTCCACGAACGGGTTGTACCATAGTAGGTTAAACGCTGATCTTGCTTGCCGTTTATTCGAAGATAAGAAAAAATCATGGATTTGTGTGTGCCGGAACGAAATGCATCGCCAATTGCATAAAAAAACATAGCGACGAACAGTAACGAATAATGATCCATACTCCCGAAGATGAAAAAGCTTAAAATATATGCGAAGAATGAGATGAGCATTGAACGACGGCGGCCATAAATATCGGCAAAACTTCCCGATGGGATTTCCACGATATTTATCATGAATTCTCGGAATGAAAATAGAATACCAATCTGGAAAAAAGTGAGATTTTTCTCAAGGAGAGCTAGTACAAAAAATGGTTCGAAATATCGCTGGTTTTTCAAGAAACCATAAGCGCAAAATCGAACCAGCATGGGAATTCGCAGCATAGTCGGTTCAAGAGTTTAGTTTAAACTTTCACATTTTGAGCGACCAAATGCAATAAATTGTTGGGAAAGTGCCCCTACCAGGAATCGAACCTGGGGCGCATGGTTTAGGAATATTTTCACTTTTGTGGCACAACAAAAGCAAAAACAATTAATTATCTTGCTTTCTGTCAGCAAGACTTATCCGATTCTGATACCGATTTGCCAAACCGTCCACTGCATGCTGTTTGTGTTCAGGAGCGAGATGACTGTATCTCAGTACCATATCAAGAGATTTCCAACCTCCAAGTTCCATGATCGTATGCGGATCTACACCAAGCATGGTCAAATGACTGGCAAAGGTATGCCGCATTACATGCGGAGTCGAATGTGCAATTTTTGCACGCGTGACGAGGTTTGAAAAGCCTCGATTAATTCGCTTAATGCGCTTGCCATTCCTATGGGAAAACACATATTTCCCTCGCTTTCTCATAGAATTAATGGCATCTATTGCCATTGCATTCATCCGCACTTTGCGGTATTCACCGTTTTTTGATTCCTGGATTGTGATGTATTTTTCCTGAAAATCGATGTCGTTCCATTGTAAATTTAAAATTTCGTCAATCCTCATGCCTGTGTTGATACCCACTAGAACTATCGCCTTCATGTAATCCGTTTGACAAGCATTTAGCACTTTTTCAATTTCATCTTCGGACCACCAGCGAAAGCTTTTTTTCGGTTCTTTAAACTTTTGTACACTTTTAACTGGGTTCGTATACACTTTTTGCCATGATTTTCCAAGGGTGTACATACGGCTTAAACATGCGATTTCTCGATTTACTGTTGAAGGAGAAACTTTTCTAATCCGATAAGTTTTGTACCGTTCAACATCAAAACTCGAAATATCATCACAATTTCTTTTTCCAAAGAACTTAATCAAATGGTTGACAAGTATGCGATCACGAGCATAGGATTTTTTATTTGCCTGTGACCATTTTAAAAACAAAGTGGCAAGCTCTGGAAGTGATATTTTTTCTATCTTCGGAATATCGTTTTTACCACGAAGAAAATCCGTTCTTTTTGCGGCATAGATTTGCCTTGCCAGTGTTTTGTTTTTAGTTTTTGTGCTACCTGTTACCGTTGTGCCATTTACTGTGAATTTAAAATGCCAGAAAGGACTATTTGGGTGTTTTCGTATACCCATAAAAGGCTCCTTTCTGATATTGCAACAAAATAGATAAAATTGAAAATTGATTCAACAATTTTTACCCCAAATAATAACTTTTATCATAATGCCTATCGATCCACTGATCAATCTCCTTGCGATCAAAACGAATAGATTTTCTTCCAAATCGCTTGAAGGGGATTTCACGTTTTTCCACCATGAGATAAATTGTTGAAAGTGGGAAACTCAAATAGGTGGAAAGCTGTTTCGCGGTCATCAATCGAGTTTCAGTAAAAGTTTTATTGTTCATCGTTTTTCACCAATTCATTCAAATCCATATTTTGATCGATGAGATATTGTCTCATCAATCGTTGTTTTTTTCCGAGTTCCCTTGCATAGGGCAGCCTTCCATATTTATGAATGGAAGTTTGGCACTTTTGAATGAATTGATTTATCTCATCATGACTGAATTTCGTTATCAATTCTTGAGTAATTTCAATTGGTATATCTGCAGGTTGTGATTGATGTGGTTGCTGTGATTTGGCACCAACGAAACCGTAAGCGAGAACAAATGACAACATCACAATCCCGGCTTCGGTTGTGGTTACGATGATCACACTGACTATTTTCTTCGCATCGATCGTGGATAATCCCCACAACTCCTGAATGGCTGTGGTTATAGAAACAGAATTTTGTGATCCGATAGAAATAGACTGAAAGTCAAGTCCAAGATTAGCAGCTTGTGCAGCAATCCATTGATCGACTTTCTCGACTGGTATGTACAATAGAAAACTATCACGTGCTGCGATTGCATTTGCATGTTGATCCTTTAATTGATCCAGACGATTATTCCAGTAGCTATATTTCGGATTCGATGCCAGCTTACGATTACAGATATTCATTCTGTCTTCTAAATCTGCAATCTTAACGTTTACCTGTTCTGCATATGCCTTTTTTATTTCAGCAATTCTTCGCGATGTTTCTTGTTCATATGGCTTTCGTTCTTTAGCATATTGCTCGATGATTTCAGCATGAAACTGCGTAATGGCTGCAAAAGAACAACTCCCAGCAACTAATATATACAATGGTAACGCGACACCCTTCGATGACCAACCAGGCAAAGCGATTCCCCACAAACATCCAAGTCGCAAGCTCTCGAAAACGATGCTGCAGATTATCGCAGTGGAGAGTCCAAACAGCGTTTCATAGAAATTGAATCCTGCCATCAGGCTAATCAGCGTTAAGCCAATCAATAAAGTCATAAGCAGTATTTTTTTAGAAGCAACCATTTACCATCCTTGTATAATAAGCGATGTGCCAGTATATATAAGTTTCATATAATCAGTGCTATACAATGCGATAAACTATTGGTGCGCACCAACACTTTGAAACAACACTTAGTCGAGAATCGCACACAGAATATTTTCATTTCCATGCTTTAAGCACCGCTGCGAAATGTAAATCCGGTCAAAAATATTCTGACTTTGTTGCAAATCATCCAGTGCTGCGAAATAAAACGATAAGCTGCCATCTAAAAACGGCAATGACGATTTGAACAATGATAGAACACGTTGTCGTGTATCTGCAAACACAAGTATTTTAAAGTATGAATGCTGGAACAATGCATTGCCATCGGCATACTCTTCATGGTATTTTTTTACCTTATCGCGTCCAAAGTAGCGCGGATTTTCTGTACCAGCATCGTATTCAATTGCAAAGAGCATCTCTGTGATTTTACTTTCATTTTTCTGCTCGAAACATAAAAGCGCATCAGGAATAATCGTTGACGATTGAAGTAAGCCTTTGAGTTCATAATCACAGAAAAAGAACTTCATTTGTTCATCAATCTGCGCAATCGATTTTTCACAAAACCAGCGAATATCATTGATGCTGGAGAAATGCTTCAGCTGTTTTGGAAAGTTACGTACAAGTTGAATTTGATCATTATCGGTATCACTATAGTTCATTAACGCAGTTTTGCCCAGTCTCGCCAACCTGAAGTAGCATTCTTCTGTAGGTGATGGCTGGTGGGCATAGAGATATCCTGCATCAGTAAGTATTTTAAGCCGTTTATTCACCGCCTGCATTGACGATTCAGTGAAAAACTCCCGTTTAATCTGTGTGGTTGACAACCACCGGCATTGATCGATGCGCCACATGATGTCAAAATCCCGTTTTGTTAATCGCATTTTTGACCACCTAGTGAACAACGGTTGTCACACCGCAGTGTGGGCAGCGAACCACATCAGGCAGTGAACCACAAATAGGACACACCTTAAATAAGTTGCCGGTGTACTGATAACCACAGGAACACAACCACATGCCCACCAAAGGAATCTGTGAACCACAATTACCACAGTTGATAACACTCTTGATTGCATATCGCAGTCTCCGTAGATAATAGTGGAATCGTTTGATATCCCAGAGCACAAAAATTGGTAATAGAAACATTAATCCAGCTGTTTTCGCAATATTTAAGAGCAGATTGTTGATCTTCATTTTTCAGCTCGAGGCTTATTTTTCTTCACATACGCTTTCTTCAATTGATCAAGCAATTGTGGTGATTGTTGACCTTCCGTTTGGCTTCCTGTTTTAACATTGCTGGCAAAGGAAGATGAAGTGTGCTTTTTTAAGTTTTTAAGCTGCTCATATTTGTTATGCAGTTCTTTTTCAATTTCACCTGTTCGAACACCGTTTGTCAGAGAATTGTCCCTGGCGAATATTCGTAGCTCTTTGGCATCAACTTGTGCCATAGTTTCCGGTGTAGCCAACTTCCTGGTGAAAATCTTTACGGCATAGGGCATATCACTCTTGAGCCACAAATAGCCTTTTCGTTCCGGGAAGTGGGTGATGCTATCAAGCTCTTGCCCCAGTTCCTGTTCTTCGGTGAGTATTTTCTTCTTACCATAGGAGAATGGTTTCGATGCTGTTTTATTGCCTGTACTGTGAATTGCCGGTGCAATGATTTTGGCGTCACGTAAAGTTGATCTAAAAACC
>QQUM01000604.1 GCA_008501545.1 Calditrichota bacterium | reverse complement strand
TTTGGTTAACCAAATTACCTTTTCGGTCTTTAATCCAATCTACAACACCATCTTTGAATTTCTGCTCTATTAAAGCTAAATTCCCCTTATTTAGCTTTAAATTTTGCAGTCCTAACACGCCGATAATATTGACTAAATCATGTCCCATTTTTTCAATAAAATCTGCGTAAAGTTTGGCAAAGTTCAGTTTTCCGATTTTGTAGAAAAAATTTAAATTGCTAAAATAGTGTGAGCATAGCCAATCGTAGATTTCAAGTTCCAAGTAGGCACTTGCTTTATCGATAAATTGCTGTTTTTCCGGTAGAGCTTTTCTACGTTCGATGAACCAAATTGAGAAATTTTCATGAGCAAGCAACAAACCCCAAAGTTGCGAAAGGAACTCCAACAAGGGTGAATAAACTTGTTGTTCCATAATTACCTTTTGTTCGCTCAAATACTCAAGCCAACAAAGAATAACATTAATTATATGCGAAGCATTATCGAGTTGTTTTTGTGGATCTTTAATTAGTTCTTTCGCTTGTGTTAAAAAACTTTCCAGGCTGTCAGGATAGGATAATTTCTCAAGGAGACCATCAGATATATGGACTAATTCTTCTGCGTTCTCCAAGCGAAGAATTGCCTGCAATGAAATATCGCATTTACTAATGCCGGATGCAATTTTATTCAGGCGTGAGAGTACATCTACAACAGTACTTTCAACTTCAATGCTATTTTGATTGATAAATGTTAATAAACTTGGTATAACTCTTGTGATTTCCGCCATCACCGTTTGTGAATCTGCTCGTTTTATATTGTCAATCATTAATTTCATGACTTTTTTAAATAAAAAGTCTCCCCATTCATCTTTCGCATGGATTTTGGGCAACAAATCAACAAATTGGTCTAAACTCGCGTGCGTCAGCTCAAAAAATCGCTGTTCATCCTCATTCAGTAAATTCTTGAGAAATCCGTCTTCATCTTCAGGTGTACTGTTTGATTTGGATTTTATTGATTGAATCAGCAACTGAGATTTAAATACAGGCGGGATATCATCCGTACTGTGATTGTGCTTTTTAGCGAAATTAAATAGTTTGCTTAAACTCTTGTTTTTATTAAGAATCGCATATTGAATGCCAAGTAGTAATATTTTGGGAGTCAACGCGTTGTTGGGATTGGCATGACAAAAGTCGGAGATTCCATCTAAAACTGTGTCGATTTCCTTTAAGACATACTGACAATATATTTTTACTAATTGCATGCCAGGATGCGATTTTTGCTGAATCTCCCCATTGAGCATAGCAAGAACTTCATCGTACTTTTCTTGTTTAAGCAGATTATAGATAATCACAAGCCGAAACACAGGATGCGTTGTAGGGAAACTCTGCTGATACTTTTTATATATCATGTCAATCGCGACACCAAGTTCGATATCTTTGTAAAACTGGTCCGCATAAAATTCTTCTTTATTTTTGCCAACAACATCCAATAAGGCTTGTAGCTCTTCCTGATGTATATCATCTTCCGGCGAAAGCTTTCCAAGAAATCTACTTGCGATTTGTTTTGCTAATTCTTCAGCGTAATCAGTAGCCCATTTTTTTAGCTCATCCAAAGCTTTTAAAACTGCGCTAATATCATTTTCAGCCAGAATCACTCTCACTTGATGCCACTTTTCAGCGAACGTGGGTAGGTTATTACTGAGAGGTGGCGCATATGGATTTTCTATTTGATTCTTAAATTCTTCAAGAAATCCTTTGAGTCCATTTGCATCATTATTCAATAAATCATTCGCTGTTAGCAGATCATCTACCGTTTGATCTGCAAGCATTGATTTTGAGTTCAATGCGAAATTTATAAGATCAGTTTCTGTGGGAAATGATTTAGCAAACAAACACCATGCATAAAGTTGGATCGCATTATCGGAGAGTTCATCAACATGGGGGGATAAAAGATCTGCGGCCTTATCAGGCTGTGAGGTGGATGCAAGCGACTGAGCCCACAACTCTTTCAAATCCTTGTTATCCACAGTGAGTGAACAGGCTGATTGCAACAGAGTATTCGCATCGGAAAAATTTTGTTGACGAAATGTGTTTTTCGCAACAAGAACAACAGCAACTGGCAATCCGCGTTCGGCAATATTCTTCGCTTCGTTTAAATCCTGCGAATTTAGCGGATCATTATTCAGGCATTTAATACTGATATCAATGAGCTTTAATTCGTTCGGATGGATTTGTACTTTTAACGAGTCAATTTTTAGTTGTTCGAGTTGGGTAAGATTTTTCTGTACAATTGCGCAGCGAATACCATTTAAAATATCATTTTCAGGTCCAGGCGAGCTAAATTCCGGCAACATCTTTCCCTGTAAAGCAGCGAGTCTTTTCTGCGCAGTTTCATGTAAATAGGATGGCAATTCCTGAACACGTTTTTGCGCAGCAACAAGCCCCTCTTTATGGAAAACGATCTCGATGATCCAGGGAGCAATATATTCTTTAATTTGTGTACTGGTAAGTTCGGATACAAGCAATTGGGCGTATTTTGCGATATCCGGTTGTATCTGATAAGGAAATTCCTTCGCACTAAATTGAGAAACCCAGCTTTTCCAAGGACCGGTCACTTCGGAGTAAAGTTCATCTATATCGAGATTGCGGATATATTTTGCAGCGTACGCGGAAAAAGCGAGCACAAGAAAAGCATACAACGGTCGGGGAAAATTCTGTGAAGATGGCCGAACAATCGATTGTCTGCCAATTTCAGGATATACTGAATTCATCGAAGAGAGAAACGCCATAACAAGTTTCTTGTATTCGGCTGCCCATGCAAGGGATAAATCTTCATAATTTTCAATAAGTTCATGCAATTTTTCAAGTCGGGTTGTCATGCAAGCAATTGGAAATATCATTTCCCGGGAAAATGATGAATTAATTGCATTAAAATAGTCATAATACGCATCCAAATTTTGCAAATCGACAATCGCGTATTTTCCCTGCCATAACCCCAAAATTAATTGTGTTGCTTTGCGAAGTTCAGGATCGGAGATACTATCACGGATCCACTCTAACAAAGATTTGTACTGACTATACCCATGGACGCCAAATGCAGTCGGAATAATGCGTTTGAAATTCGGGACAGCGTATTCAATGATAATTTGCTGGCCATATTCTTCATGCCACAACTTTTTAAAAAAAGCAATTGCCACCGGATCACCGGGGCCAATTTCACTATATAAAATACAGGCAATACTTTTGTTCCCGTTTTCAACGCGTTTGTGGGTGTATTGAACAATAGCTTTCACATAATCATTGAACCGGATGACATCACATAAGCGCTTGATAAGCTGGAATACTTCATGGCGACGTTTTTCGACCGAATGCAAAGCGCAGAATATAATATTATCTGTCAATTGACCGGCCATATTCTTATCAATAGAAATCTCCCGGGCAAGAATGAGTAAATGATTGAGTGAAGCAATCCAATCATCCAAATCTTCCGATGCAAATGATTTTTTCGAAGCCAATCGTTCAACAAATGTCAGGTAACATCTGAAGGCATTAAAAAAGTTATCGCGATTTTTAACTTCAAGAAGAATTTCTTTCGTTAATCCTTTATCTCCTCGATCAAGAAAACCCATTTTTGCTTTTCAACCTTTTTATTTTTTTGGTTAATATATTGACTTTCGAATTATGTCCCATTTTCTCATGTGAAACACATTCATTTTCATATAACTCAATGAGTTCATTTTCTAAATAGATGCGTTTTGACTTATCATTATCGAGACGAAGCTCTGTATAGAGCCGAGCGGCATCTTCAAAATTTCCAAGCTCTTTGCACGTATTTGCCATCACATGTTTAAGCTTAAATTGCAAGGCATCATTTTTATTCTTATTAAGAGAAATCCCAGCCTCAGCATTTGATAGTGCTGCTGAGAAGTCTTTCTTTTCGAAGGCAATAATTGCTGCATCAAAATAATCCTGCCTTGACATTTTCTTTTGCTGCAGCGCATCAAACAACTCTTTTGCGTTACGATATCTTTCGGTATGAGTAAATCGCAAGCATTTATAAATCATGCGTTCGGTTTCTTCCGAGCATGTATTATTATGCCATTCGGTGGGAGATTTCGGTTTTACTTTTTTTCGCTGCTCGTAACGCCATTTGGCCGCGTTTTCATCTTCTTTCCCATTCGGTGTAATATCATCATCAAATGGGAATTTATTTGTGAGAAGTTGGTACCAAATGACCCCGATACAAAAAATATCAGATTGTGTATAAGCATAGGCACCAACCAGGGTCTCCGGGGCCATATATAATTGCGTGCCTGCTACCCCTTCAGCAAAATGATAGGCATTATTCAGTCTGGCTGCTAATCCAAAATCGGCAATTTTTATTTTTTTCTCTTTGGTGAGAAGAACATTATCCGGTTTCAAATCACGATGTATAATTGGCTTTTCCAGAGCGTGCAGCCCGGCGATGCCTTTGGCAATTTCTGCAATATACTTGTTCGCAATATTTTCGGGCATGGGGCCGCAAAATGCTTTCAGTTCACTTCCCAAATCGCCACCGTCAATTAATTCCATAATGATATAACCGATGCGCCCTTTTTCCTCGATCAACCCAAAATCGTAAATTTGTACAATTCGGTCTTTTGCATCATCAGCCATATTCGCATCTGCAGTCACCTGCATGATTGCTTCCGAAAAAATCTCTTTCTCTTTACCGATGGGTATTTCTTGCTTAATGATTTTTATCGCGACATCACGAATAGGTTCGCCCAGGATAATGTGGTGCCCTAAAAATACTGCACCAAAACCACCTTCACCTAAAAAGCTTTCAATATGATAACGGTTATCGATTGTATAGCCGAGTAGATCTTTACTTAAATTTTCAAGATTCATCGCTTTATCTGTTTATTTGGACTCAAGTAGATTATTTATATTTTTATAAATAGCATTAAGAGCTTCATCCGATATCAAATAGCTTTCTACATCCGTATTTTCAGCATACTCTTTTACCGCTTTATTGTAATTCTTGGTAAGTTCTTGCATCTTACCGTTCAGCTCTTCACCATATTCTTTATGGAGTCTTTTCACGATAGCTAAGATTTCCTGCTTTGGGAGTTCATCTTTAATGACTCGTAAAGTCAATTTCTGCAACAAATCCCCTTCCACGATGAGTTCTTTTGCCAATTTAAAATCTTCAACTGGACATTTTTGAATGAGACTATCAAGATATTCAATGAGGACTTTATGGACAACCCTCCCTCCTTCTTTGCCGTCGGAACGGTGATAGCGATTAAAACATTCATCAGCGAATAAGTCGATAATTGGTTCAGGGATTGTTAAGATTTTATTGCGACTTTTTTTGAAAGATTTTTTCTTTTTATTTAATTGGATCAAAATAATTTTTTTGAGTGCTTCCCTATCCAATTTTTTAAAAATGACAATGCGTTGAATTCTGGCTAAAAATTCTGGAGTAAAGCATTTTTGCTCAGTGCCGCGGAAACGAACCTCCCGTAATTCTTCGCGCACTTCGTCATCCACTTCCTCATGTGATCTGTTCTCACTGAGTATATCTGCACCAACATTACTTGTAAGAATAAAGATGCATTGGGTTGCGTTCGCTTTGGTGTTGCGCGAATCGACGATCCAACCTTCATCAAATAAATTTAAAAATGGTTTCCAAATTTCAGGGTGTGCTTTCTCTATTTCATCGAGAAGCACGACACAGTAGGGATCTTTATTGATCTCATTGATAAGTGGTCCCCCTTGTTCATATCCAATGTATCCCGGAGGTGCACCAATCAGACCTGAGCTTGAATGCGGTTCTGAAAAATTCCCCATTGTAAACGTGACAAGCCGCTTTGTTGCAGAGTAGATATTTGCGATTGCTTTGGCGAGCTCGGTTTTACCCGTTCCGGTTAAGCCGGTGAATAAGATAACACTTGCCGGTTTTTCAGGATCTTTCATCCCCGATTTAATCAATCCCAACTCATCAGCACATACTTTAACCGCGAGATCCTGCCCGACGACTTTTTCACTGAGAGGCTTGGTAAAATCAGCCACATCCGTATCGCCGCGCAAGGTTTCTTCCGGAATCCCGGTATCTTTGCTGACAATCTTGACAATATCTTCTGCTTCAATAAATAATTCTTTATCAGTCAGTTGCTTTTCAAGAAATTTTGAATCAGCAGCTTCTTCGATAACATCCATCGCTTTTTTAGGAAAGT
>QQUM01000673.1 GCA_008501545.1 Calditrichota bacterium | reverse complement strand
GCGGTTTTCACTGCTGTCCGGGCCAACGATGCGAATACCGCCGACAATCATGTGGCGTCCGGCTGCTGTTGTGTCGCCGATCAAATTATGGGATGAACTTGTGAGCATAATTCCATCGTTTCCCGGAATGGATTTTGTTGCGCCATCGTTTTCAACATTGATGAAGACACCTTGAACAACGTTGCTGTCAGAGAAATTAAATTGCAAGCAGGCGCCTTGTTGGCCGTTGAGAATCAGCCCTCGGATGGTATTTTTACTGGATTCGAAAGCCAGGCCCTGGATGCTGTTATTGCCATCGAATTTCAGCTCAATCATATATTTCGCATCGATGGAATCACCGAAAGCGGCAGTGTTGGCGCTTGCTCCCGGTTGTGTAAAACCATCGATGTGCACAGGATAAAATACGGTTTGTATCCCTGCATCAACATTGATCGTCTTCAGTTCGGTATAATCCATATTAAACTTGATGTAAACCGTCGAGTCGGCGTACCATGGTGGTCTGTTATTCGATTCTTCAATGGCTGCCTTAAATGAACATTTTCCAGCGGATGTGTTGCAGATTCCATTACCGGGATTGTTGTCTTCTTTGTTTCCACCACCGGTGACGACCAATGTATCCATGAGCAGTTTATTAAAACGGATGGGCACGCGCACTAAATCACGATCGTAAAGATTTCCCGGATGCATGCGCGTGAAATAAAGATGCACGTCCTGTCCGGTGATTTCAAAATTGCGGGAGGTGTCGGCATGATCGACAATTGTCGGATAAGCAAGAACGTCTTCGTTTGTCGAATGCCCCGGATCGATGATCAGGTTGGCATCCATGATTTTTTTGCGCACTGTCCAATGAATCAAATCCTCAGAGAGTGAGTAGTAAAATCCCCAAACGCCACCTTTTTGCGCAGAACCGACAATCATCCACTTATTGAAGTAAGTGTTCCAGGTCAAACTTTGATGCATTTTTTCCAGTGCACCATTGCCAGCAATTGGTTTGGCAACGTGATCATTCGGATCAAAGCCTGTGTCGTTGTGCGGATCGACAAACACAACATCATAATCGCTGCCGCCCCAGGCACGCCAACTGGTTGGATCGCTCAAATCCTGTGTGCGCATGATACCGGTTCCCCAGTCGTAGGCGCCGCGTGCTTCGAGATGAATGAGTACGTAGTAATATCCGTCATTTGGATTTCTAACGATATTGCTGCCACCGAAAATCCCCGATGGGCCGATGTCCGGTTCATAGGGATACGGAATTGTGGCAATAAAGTGATCGGGAGCGGTTGCATGCGTGAAGGTTCGCCCTGTGTCGGTTGAGCTGGCATAAGTCAAGCCGTTGTACCAGCATTTCAAATAATCACCAGAGGGGCAGGAGACAAAATCGGTGTTATCCGCTCCATGAAATTCATTGTGGATGATGGCATGTATGGTTCTGCCGTCTATCGTGTAAGTACCGAGAATCCATTCGTGATCATTCCACTGCGCCGGATCATGGCTCAAATGAGACGTAAGAATGGGGCCGTTAGCGCAATCTCGTATGAGTGAATTGAAATCATCGCCGATCATGCGGTAGTTGGTGTAGTGTGGCGCAATAAGTTGAATCTTGCCATCGGCATCACGGAAAAAGCGCGCCGGTGCGTCGGGAATATCGGTTTGTTCACAGTTGTCGGCTGACCAGTCGAAGACAATTTCTTCGGAACCGATGATATCGACGGAACCCGGATAGACGAGCTGGGCGAACAGTGAAGTGGGTAATGAAATAAGAAATAAAAATGGTATAATTCGGCAAAGTTTGTGGATATGTGGTGACATGAGATTCTCCGAATGCTGGTGAAAGATTTGTTTTCGAAGTGATTCTCATGTTAATCGGCGGAATCGGGTGAGTTTTTAAAATAGCGAGGATAATTTAACAGATGGATGAGGCTCATTCCCAAGTTCTTACATGGAAATCAGTGCAATAATTTCAATATCCCACCACAATTCGCCAAATCTGCGCAATAAAAAAACAAAGTGCCAGTCCCATGATCACAGGTGCAACCGAGGCCAAAGTTGTCCATTTTACACTGTTGGTTTCTTTGTAAATGGTGTAAATGGTCGTCGAACATGGATTGTGCACCAGGCTGAAAATCATCAGATTGACTGCGGTTAGCGTCGTCCAGCCGGCAGCACTGAACAACCTGAGATAGTCGGCGTTCTCGGTTAATTCGAACATGACGCCAGCGCCCTCACCGACGCCAGTTAATTTTAAACTGAGCACAGTCAACATCAGAATTGTTGGAATGACGATTTCATTTGCCGGGATGGCAATGATATACGCCAGTAAAATGACACCGTTTAATCCGATTAATATTCCGAACGGATTGAAAAAGCTGATGAGATGCGCTGCAATCGTCGCAGAACCGATATGAATATTGGCAATGAGCCAGATGACGGCACCAGCCGGAACGGCGAAGACAATGGCGCGCCAGAGCACAAAAATCGTGCGATCGATCAGTGAGGTGTACAAAGTTTTCCAAAAGCGCGGTGGACGATAAGGTGGTAATTCCAGGCTGAATGTCGATGGCTCACCGCGCAGCACTGTCCGTGAGAGCAACCAGGATGAAGCGAACGTAAAAAAGATACCCAACATGACAATGCCGACGACCGCGCCTGTTGCAGCCAGCCCGCCAAGTTGCGGCGATGCCAGCACACCGATAAAGAGGGTTGCAATAAGAATTTGTGTTGGCCACCGCCCGTTGCATAAAGCAAAATTATTGGTAATGATCGCGATAAGCCGTTCTCTGGGACTGTCGATGATGCGTGCGGCAACCACACCGGCTGCGTTGCAACCAAAACCCATGCTCATAGTCAGGGCTTGTTTGCCGTGGGCTCCGGCTCTGCGAAACAGGTTATCCAAATTAAAGGCGATTCGCGGCAGGTAACCAAAATCTTCCAGCAAAGTGAAAAGCGGGAAAAAAATTGCCATCGGTGGCAGCATGACGGATATGACCCACGCTGCTGCGAGATAAATGCCATCGAACAGAACGCCGCTCAACCACCAGGGCAAACCAACCTGATCTGCAAAACTTTTTAATATTGGGTGGGTTGTATCGATGAGCAAGGTGGCCAGCATACTTGATGGCACATTGGCGCCTGAAATGGTGATCCAAAACACAATTCCCAGCAGCAGAATCATCATAGGAAAACCTGTGATCCGGCTTGTCAGCAGATTGTCGAGAATCCTGTCCCAGTTAAATTTGCCAGTGTCCCCATTTTTTCCCACAGTGTTGTTAGCGATGCGTGCCGCATCTTCATAAATCGCATTGACAAGGTGGTCGTGCAGGTTTTCGCCGGCCTCCCATCGAAGGGATTTTGCCAACTCGTTTAAATTTTTACTGCTGTCTGTCGCTCTATTTTTCATATTTCCAATGTTCCCAATTTACCATTTTCGATCGCTTCCATTACTTCCTTGTCCCCTTCTAGCATGCGCAAGGCGATCCACCGTGCGTTGGAAATACCGGGAAATTTTTCTTCAATAACCGGGATTAATTTATTCAAAGCACGCTTCAGGAATGGCGATGTTGTCTTTATTTTACGTGGTTTGCATTGGAATTCACCTGTTGCGACTTCTTTCAGGCTTTGCAGCAATTTTTGCATTCCGAGACCAAAGCGTGCAGTTGCCGGAACCACGGGGATGCCCAATTCCTTTGCGAGATTGCGGTCATCAATGACAATCCCGTGCCTTTTTGCCTCATCGATTAAATTCAGGCAGAGAACAGCTCGATCTGTGATTTCCAGAATTTGCAGTGTCAGGTTGAGATTGCGTTCCAGTCGGGAAGCGTCCGCAATGATCAGCGTCACATCAGGTTTGCCGAAGAGAATAAAATTTCGGGCAATTTCTTCATCGGTACTCGCGGATAGCAAGCTGTAGGTGCCGGGTAAATCGACCAGTTTGTACTTCTTATCTGCGTAGCTGAAGCTCCCTTCAGCGCGGGAAACTGTTTTTCCGGGCCAATTGCCGGTATGTTGCCGCAAACCGGTTAAATTGTTGAAGACTGTACTTTTTCCCGTGTTGGGATTTCCTGCCAGGGCGACGATATAATCCGAACGTGCCATGTCCAGCCCGAGTTTCTTTAACTGCACATCCGAATGGGCTGCACAATCATTACATATATTATCTTGTACCATTGTTTATCTCCACTTTGCGAACATGAATGTAATCCGCTTGCTCAGAGCGCAGGGCGATCAACGCACCTCGAACGTTGTATGCAACCGGGTTGCCACCCGCACTTCGCATGGCTGCTTCAACTTCCGTTCCCGGTATCAGGCCCAGATCCATTAAGCGTTTTCGTTGCAGCCCGCGGCAGGCCTGGGATAAATGGACGACAACACCGCGTTCACCGATGTTCAGATCGGTGAGTTTATTTTCGAATTCCTGGCACTCTTCATCCGGAGAATGCGGGATGACGGTAATGTTTGCCGCAGCGATGGGCGCAATCGGAATGTGCTGTTTGTTGGCAGAAAGCACAACCGTCTCCGGGGTTCGTTCTATAATTTGTATTTGCATTCCTGGATGCAATCCCGCCTGAACGAGTGCAGTGAAAACGGAATCAGGTTCGTCTTCAATATTTGTAATGCGGGCCATAGTTTCCATTTCCAGATCAGCCAGAGAAATACCCGCTTTGGGTGGTAATTCTCCTTCGGTTGTGGGAATTGGCGCGCCATGGGGATCAAATGTGGGATTCCCCATCTGGGATGCAAGTATGTCGGCTTCTTCTGTCGAGGTAAAATGTTCTACTTCTTCTGCGCGGCTGTGCCATTCGGGTTCCTTGAAACCTGTTTTATTGGCGAAATACAATTCCCACAATCTGTGAATACGGATGATGCGCAATGCATAAGCTGTACCTGCTGCCGTGAGTTGGAAATTTTGCTTTTGTGTCTGAATCAATTTCAGTCGTTCGAGTTTTGCGAGAAGCTGCGCAGCATGGTTACGGCTGATATTTAACGAACCGCTAACACTATCGATGGACGCTGTGGCGTTGTAGGAATTCCGGTCATAAAGATGTTTCAGGGCATCTTCAATCCAGATACGTTCGGACAAAGCCTTGCTCCGTGCGAGCCGGTTCAGAAATGGTTTCCCGTACAGGAAGATTAAAACGATCAGGCCCAGGATGGTGAGCCCAATGAGAAGGGCAAAAAATGGATTAATCATTTTTTATATGTAATCTCTGTTTTTTTTGAAGTGTGAGGAGTTGATTCTATCTAATATCTCCAATCTTGCATTCCAGAACAAGAAAAATATTTTTGGCAGACTGGAATAAAAACCGGAAACATGCACTGCCCTAAAAGCAGCACACTGCTTATAACAGGGCAGTTCCTGATAGTTTTACAGTATTTTCAGGGTTGATGGTTCTATCAATAAATTTCTGTAAGTTCTTTTTTATCAAGCAAAAAATCTCATTTGAAGTTATAATTTTATTTTGGCACAGTGATTGTGAAGAGAAATAGAAATCGCCAAATTAGATGTCATGTTTTCGATCATATGTCGATAACAAAATTAATCATAAAAATATTTTCAATTTGAGGAGAATTACAAAATGGCTAAGACAATTCAGGATGTTCTGAAGCTGGCAAAAGAAAGTGAAGCCAAGATATTGGACTTGCGGTTCATGGACTTTCCCGGTCTTTGGCAGCATTTCTCAACCCCGATTTCATTGCTCGATGAGGACCTTTTTGAGGACGGTGTCGGTTTTGATGGTTCCAGTATTCGTGGCTGGCAGGCGATCAATGAGAGCGATATGATTATCGTGCCTGATCCAGAAACTGCGGTTATTGATCCGTTCATGGAGCCAAAAACCCTGATGATGATCTGTGATGTTCTCGATCCTATTACCAAGCAAAAATACAGCCGTTGCCCGCGAAATATTGCACAGAAAGCAGAAGCTTATATAAATTCAACAGGGATTGCTGATACGGCATTTTTTGGCCCTGAAGCTGAATTTTTTATCTTTGATGACGTCCGTTTTCAGACAAATGAACATTCCGGATTTTATTATCTCGATTCCGTTGAAGGACGCTGGAATTCCGGAAAAGACGAAAGGCCCAACCTCGCGTATAAGCCGCGTTACAAAGAAGGCTATTTCCCATTACCCCCGTTTGATAAATTCCATGACATGAGGAGCGAGATGGTCATGACCATGATCGACATGGGACTTAGTGTAGAAGACCACCATCATGCATTTGCGACCGGT
>QQUM01000606.1 GCA_008501545.1 Calditrichota bacterium | reverse complement strand
CAGTATGGCCGTCTTTTTTCTTCTTTTTCTTTTTCTGGTTGCTACGCGATTGCGTGTGGAAAATGCAAGAGTTGAATTAAACGAATTAAAGCGTGATTTAGCACTTTCAGCATAAATATTAAGGTAGAATTAAATGGAAAACTTGGGTTATCTTTTTGCTGGTTATACTATTTTCTGGCTGCTTTTAACAGTCTATGTCGTTGTGATCAACAGGCAACAGAAAAATATAGAGCAGGAAATTGTGGCATTAAAAGAAGAATTGAAAAAATAATGTAAGCTGTTTGTCCGGGCCAAGGGAGGCTAAACTATCCACTCGGATGAAGAATTAACTGATTCCACGAGTCGTTTAAGAAATTTATAAAACTCGATCAGGTTGTCATCCATGCGAATTGCTGTGGAAAGGTGATGAATCGCTCCTTCGTAGTCTTCGTGCAGAAGGGAAACATAAGCAAGCGCACATATGGCGTGCGTGCTTTTCGGATTGAGTTTAAGCGCCTTGATAAATTCCTGTTTTGCTTTGATGGACATATTGAGCAGCAGATATAGATTACCAAAAAAACAGAATACAGATTCACTTTCAGCAATGGCTTTCCTTACCTTCATAAATTCAATCAGGGATTCCTGATATTTCCCATTCTGATAATATTCCAAAGCCTGACCGATCACACCGGTATTCCCACGGAATTCGTACTTTTTAAATATGAGTTGCCGCGTCGGGAATTGTTGCAGCAATTGGCGATGTATGTTTTTTTCTCCATTGCTATGCGGCTGATGAACAACAGACCGGCCGTTCGTTGATTTGCCTGGTGCCAGAGACCGAGGCGCCATGAGGTACGAACGGATGGCCTCATGTCCCAGTTCGATGTAGCGGTCGCCTAACAGGTTCATCAATTCGCTGATGCGGGCATCGGGGTATTTTTCCGCGACCTGCAACAGATATTCCTCGTCTTCAATAGACAGGAATTTTTTCTTAAATGATGCGACAGCGTCGGTTTCCGATTTGTCGACAACCGGTAGCATGTTTTTTAGCGCAATAACTGTACAATCATGCTCTTGCACTTCACCGAGTGTGAAGGATTCCAGAGTGTTTTGTACTTCAACTAAAAATGGTGTTGGCTGCATATGCCCATTTTTACGAAGGAGTTGCAGTAATCTTTGCATACCAAAACTTTCACCCCAGGTGTTGCGCGCTTTCAGGACGCCTTCGGAGTAAAGCACCAATAAATCGTTCTGAATAAAGTCGGCCACCTCGCTTTTTATTTGCGGCAGAGAACTGTTGAAATGCCGAGAATTTCCTCCTGCAGTCACGATCGCTTTACCGATTGGTACGCCTTCGGTATTGAGTCTGTAAATTTTATTTTCTGATGGCCTGTAGAGCAGCATGGCGAGATGCCCGGCGCTGGCAAAATTTATTTGACGTTCATGCTGATTGAGCAAAGCATAAAACGCACACACGCCTTTTTCAGACTGAAAATTCTCACTGAAGAAATAATCCAGTGCACGCAGTGCTGCCGCACTTGAATCACTTGTTTTTTGATCTCGTAACGCTGCTTTTACAAGTGATAAATCTTCAAGGGATGCACTGACAGTACCGGGAAGATTAGCAAGCAGAACACCGAAGCGATTTTCACCCAACATTAGCAAATCGATGATGTCTGTATCGCTTGAGGTGCCTTTCATGTTGAGAAAATCGATAAGCAGGCCGGTTCGCTGCTGGCGGGCTTTGGGAATATATGGAAACACGCATTCTTCGATTGCACCACGAAGATCGTGCTGTGTTTCATCAGCTTTTATGCGGCTGTGACGTACTTCCCAACCGTTCATATCCCATCCTGGATTAAATAAAAACGTGAATTTTTGGTCTGTCCTGCCTGAGTAGGCATAGAGAGTTTTTGCACACAGAGCTATCAATATATGCGCTTAAGGGAGTTTTGTCAAGCAATATCTATGAAGTGAATTTAAAGATTTAGACAATTATATAAAAATTGTTGTTAAATTGTTGGTATTACTCACCTTTTGCCTTATGCTCCACCTCACACCATTTGTTATAGCCTTCCCACACTTTCAAAGTGAAGCTGAAGGGAATTTTTTCGCCAAGTTTTTCCCTGAATTCCAAAGCAATATTTTCCACTGTTGGAAATTTGATGACGTTATTCAACAAAGTATGGTCGTACACACTCAATATCTGCCGTACATCCTTTTTTAAATCAGCAAAATCAATAAGCATGCCGTCTTGCATTTCGCCTTCAACGACGAGTTCAACTTTATATGTGTGGCCATGCATTGTGCCGCAATGTGTGTGACCCGGAAGGTAATGTGCACAATCTATATGTTCTATGATTCCCAGTTTCACTGGACCTCCGATTCTATTTCTTTTTTAATACTCTTATGACCTGATAATTCGCTGCGAAAAAGACGATAAATATAGGCGAAAAGGTAACAGGAAACAAGAGCTTTTCCTTGAAGATTGCTTTTGCTGTTTGCACCTCAAGTTCAATTTTATTGATGATTGTATCCAGGAAAACCAACGGAAAGATCCAATGGCCCGGGAAAACTGAACGTTTGGCGCAGCCCTAAATTCGAATCCATTTTATCATCCTGGAATGCACACGAATTTACAATGAAATTGCCTGTTGAATAGTATTTTTCAAAATACTGCAGAGGAATTGTAGTGTGGGTGTCTCCCGGATGATTTATGTGTCGTTTCCGGGTTTTTCTTTAAAAGCTGTTCCTGCGGCCCATCGGTAGGGCACCATCTCGGGGGCCAATGGCATCTTTACAAGATGGAATGGGGCACTCAGCGTTTCCAGTTTTTTCACGATGTCCGCATCTTTGGTGAAATAAAAAATTTGCTGATTTTCTGCCAGATGCAGCAACAACTCCAGGGCACCGATTTGCCTCTTATCGTCTGCATGAGCAAGCGGATCATCAAGAAATAAAGGAATGTTTTCGTTTTGTTCAGAAAAAAGTTCAGCAACTGCTGCCCGCAATAATAAATAAATCTGCTCCTGAGTGCCATAGCTGAGGAAATCGATCGGAACCAACTTTTTGGCTTTGTCATGAGCGACTTGCATTGTAAAATCGGCTGGATCGATGTAAATCTGTTTGTATTCACTGTCGCTGAGGCTGCTGAGATAACGACCGACGCTATTGGAAAGACGCGGTGCAAAGTTCTGGTGCGCTTGCTGGGCAACTTCAGTAATCGTTTCATGCGCCAACTCCAGTGCGCGGCGTTTATAAGTGAGTTCACGCAACTTTGCTTTTAATGTCACGATGTTTTCTTCTATTTCTGACAAATCCGGTATTTTCGCCTCCCGTTCGCGGATGCGTTCCTGCAGTCGCACATTTTCCAGAGCGATATCATGGAGCTGGTTGTGAACATTTTTCAAGCTGCGTTTGAGTTCTTTTACCGGTATCAGGGGCTCGATCAGATCTGCTTCTTTTACCTCTTTTTTTAATTCATCGAACTGCGTTCTGAGTTGAGTGATATCACGCCCTGCCAGCATTTCCCTCTCAATCTCCTGCATTTGTTTTAGCTCGCCCATAAATTTTATGTATTTATATGCGGCATTGACCTGTTCCAGAAACTGAGAGTAAGCTGATTCGAGATTCTCTGTATCCGTTCCGGCGCCGCTGTAGATTTCATGCATTTCCTTTTCTATCGCATGGAGGTGGGTATCGAGTCCCTCGAGCTCACGGTCCCGGTTTTCTATTTTTTCACTGGTCTCATCGATGTACTTTCTAAGCTGGCTGCCACGCCGGAAAATAACCACGGCGCGTTGCAGATTTTCCGGATTGAACTCATGCATGTCGAGCTTTTGCAGCCATTTGCTAAGCGCCTCTTCTAGTTCATTTTTTTCGTTCAGATGTGAATCGCTGTAATCGTTGAGGCGCTGCATATCCAGATAACGCATTCGCTGCTCAATAAGCTCTTTGATTGAGGAGACGCCGTAGGGCAGAAGGGATTCCTGGTAATGCCTTAATTTAAGTTCGACGTTTCTTTTATCGGCCTCGATGTTTTCGAGAATGACATTGTATTGCATGTGAAAGGAAACCTGGCCTAAAATCAGGCCGACGATGAGCAAGGTGAAGGAATAGCGTAAGGCTGCCCAGGTGAATGGGTACAGCGTTGTTATTGATTGCAGATCCGGGACATACATTACTGCCAGAAGAATCACAGCCAAAACGGCGGAAAAAAACAGCATCCCGCTGCGAATAAGACGAAAGAAGGAACGCTTATCTTCTCTTTTCCCCCTTTCAGCTTCAAGTTCAGCTTTTTGGGCTTCCAGCTCATCGGCTTGCACCTGGATGTGTTCGATATCATTGTCGCTGAGTTGTGCCAGGCGGATCGATTTTTCACTCAGGCCAACAGCTTGCAGTTTGCTATGGATATCCGAACGCTGGCGCTCCAGCTCTGCTGCTTTATTCGAAATGCGCTTGTAGGCCGCATCCAGCTCATAAAATTCCGATAAATTTTCTTTGCGCCAGAAGTTTTTCTCAACGGGCAGCTTTTCGATGTCAGTGTTTGCCTGACTGAGTTCATCGTGCAAATTGCGCAGATCTGTATTGAGAAGGAGACGCCGTTTGTTGAGATCTTTCCGTTCCTGGTGCAGTCTCACGACTGTGTCCCGGTTCTGCAGGTGGATTTCTTTTTTCGGTTTGATCAATGCAGCATCGTGCTGCAATTCTTGCTGTTTATTCTTTACGGCGTCGAAGCGACGGAGCAGGTTTTGTAACTGCAAATATTCACTGACATGAATGTCATGTTCCAATTGCTTTTGGTCATCAAGGAGCTCGGCTGTTTTTATTGCAAGCTCATCGAGTCGTTCCTGGTCCTGCTGCAAGCCGAGCTTGATCGCTTTTTGTTCGTCACGTAATCGTTGCTGCACAGCAAGGTCGGCTCGTGCCCGGTGAATCGGTCCGGATTTGCTGCGTTCTGTGCCCAAAGCACGAATGGCAGTTGCAATTTTGTTCAGGGCTGTCCGCGCCGAGACCTCAGCGGAAGCGCTATCCACCAGGCGCAACACGGCTTCGGCAATATCTTCAGCCTGCGATTTGCTGATCCGGGTAAGCTGCCCCTGATTAACACAAGCAACGGCCTGAAAAACAGCAAAGGACAATCCGCTCATCTGTTCAATAAAGGCCACATGCCCACGGCGGCCACGGGAGAACTCGGTTGTGATATTCTGTTTGCTCTGTTCATCGATAATTTGTGTTTCCGGTTCAGCTGCACTGAAGTTGCGCATTACCATGAACGCTTTGTTGCTATCGCTGCGGAGAAGAATGCTGCCGGAGTAATGGGATGAATTCCACGGGCGGTAACGGGCATGCAGTTTTTTTTCAGTGGCATTGACACGGCCTCCCGAATAAAAACCATACAGCATGGCTAATATCGCCTGTTGCAATGTCGATTTGCCCACTTCGTTCGGACCGATGACAACATTTAAGCCGGGCTGGAATTCGAAATCTACATCAGCGAGTACGCCGAATCCATCCAGATGCAGGTAGTCAATTCTCATTTTATATTAAAATTCTCTCCCTCAAATGCCTGCAAACCATATTTTAAGGCAAGTTGAACCAATTCACTATCTTCTTGGTCGCTGGTGAGCATTTCTTTCAATTCGCGAACAAAGGTACCACGCACGGTAGGCTCACGCGCAAGATCGTCTAATTCGTATTCATTTTGAATATCATCGTGCAGCTTGATATAGGCAAATTTTTCTGACAGTTGTTCTTCCAGCAGTTCGAGATCGAATCGTTGCTGGCGCTCGGGAATCCCCGACAGATGCAATCGGAGAAAGTTGGCTTCTTCGGCAAGATCACCAAGCGTGTCGTAAACTCCCTGTGCCAGGGCATCGGTGTTGCTGTATTTGGCAATATCCAGATGCAGTGTATGAAAAAGTTGCATTTCGGTCGAATAAGCCTTAAGGTTTGTGCTGTTCTGATCAATCGTAAGGAGAACTGCTGAATGCACCCCGCTTTCGCCAAAATTCAACGGTTGAGGTGAGCCGGGATAGACGGCAACAGGTGAATTTTCCGGCAAATCTTTTGCGCCGTGATAATGTCCAAGCAAGGTGAAGGTGAAGCCAGATTCCTTAAGGTTTTGCAATGTGAAAGGCATGTGAATTGCCCTGGATTCGCCAGAAGAACCAGTTTCTGAACCATGCATGAGCAGGATGTGGGATTTGCCGTCGTTTGGTACTTTGAATCCGTTGAGTGCATTTTCCCGCTCGTCCGGCGCTGTGT
>QQUM01000149.1 GCA_008501545.1 Calditrichota bacterium | reverse complement strand
GAATCAGGGTTTCTCCTTTTGGATACGGCAAAGCAATATATCTCAAACTTGACACAGGTGAAATTGCTGTTTATGCTCATTTGAGCGGATTTAATGAAGCCTTGTCCGAGTTTGTTTACAATGAACAACAAAAACGGAATAAATATCGCCTGGACCGCTATCTGAGCGCCGCTGCTTTTCCTGTAAAAAAAGGTGACTTTCTCGGTTACACAGGTGAAACGGGCATCGGCGTACCCCATTTGCATTTCGAGATGCGAGACGTGAAGAACAGGCCGATTAATCCCTTCCTTCGTGGTTATAATATTGATGATGTTCAGGCTCCAACCATCAAAAGTATCGCCTTTATTCCGCTGGCATTCGATACGCGTATCAATGACGATTTTATTATACACATCGATGGCCTGCGTAAAATTGATCGCACACATTACCAGTTAACAAATCCTGTAAACTTTGAAGGTGAAATGGGGATTGCGGTGCGCACTTTCGACCAAAGCGGGACAGTGCGTAATGTGTTTGGTATTTACAGAATCTCACTTTTTATTGACGGTCAGCACTACTACACTTCCCAATTTGATAAATTTAGTTATGCCAACAACCGCTTCATGGAGTTGGATCGGGAGTATCGTCTAGTACGTCAGGGGAAGGGGAAGTATTACCGGTTATTTCTCGATCCGGAGAACCGGCTTTCGTTTTATAAGTACCGCGGTGCTGAGAAAGGCCGCCTCATCTACGACGCGAACCAATCCGGGCCGATCGTATCGCCTGTCGAAAATTTTAGCACGGATTCTTTACTGTCCATACTCACGAACGGTAAAATAAAGCATCCTTCTTCCGAGAAAGCGTACCTGAGCCAGGGCAAACATGCCCTGACTATTTTTGTGCAAGATTTCTTCGGTAATACAAGTATGATCTCAGGAACTTTGCTCGCTGGCAAGAAGGTTGAGCTGAAGCCACAATACAAAGTAACCGATAACGATGTGTTTCTGGAAAGCGTGGATGGTTTGCATCAGATGGTCAACCCTGTTTTTCGAATTTGGCAACAGAGTCCCGGGCAAGAAAACAGGTGGCAGCTCTTCAATGAACTTGCTGTTGGTCATACCGATGATATGGGAACAAACCATGCCTTTGCCCCGGTTCATCTTTTTGAAAAACAAGCTATTTTTAAAGAACAGAAATTTCGATTTGCAGCAGAGGACAAATTCGGATTATTATCCTGGCCATCGTTTTTACCTCTTGCACAAAAAGAGAGTGCTCCGAAGACTACCATAAGAATTGAAGCAGATTTTTATGACCAATGGGCCCGTTTCAAATTTACGACTTCAAATCCACTGCGTAAAAAACCGCTTGTCGAAGTGACTTCCGGTGATCGCAGTACAGCGTATCCTTTACCAATTCAGTCCGGAGTGAGTGAATACCTTCTGCCGGTGCAATTCGATGATTTCAATGGTGCCAATGTCAGAATTCTCATGAGTGGCGAAAGCAGTGCCGGTGAAATTGTGTCTGCCGACACAACTTTTGATAACTTTCATATTGCTAAAAATCAAGCTGCTTCATTCTCTTCTCCAGATGGAATGATTGAAGTGATCTTCAATAAAAGCTCACTCTACCGTGATCTTTATGGACGTGCACGCTTTCATAAACAACGTGATCAGCGGGATAACGATGCAATAAGTGACGAATACATTACAGAACCGCAAGACGTGCCTCTGAATCGCGGCGCAACCATTAGAATGAAATACCCCAAGGATGTGGTGGATCCTTCAAAACTCGGTTTATACTATGAAACCCGTCGTGGCTGGAGCTTTATCAACAATGATATCGATACAGTAAACCATGTCGTTTCTGCGAAGGTGTTCAGCCTGGAAAAATTTGCCGTGCGAAAGGATGATTCCCCACCTGAGATAAAGGTTTACCGACCGGGTGAAGGGCAGTATCTCGGCGAAAAACCTCAGTTTAAAGTATTGGCAAAAGACGAAAACAGTGGATTCGCTTCGGAAGAAAGCCTGCTGATGAAAATAGACGGCAAAAAAGCCATAGCTGAATATGACCCTGAAACAGGAATTCTCCGTTATAAGCCGCGCCAACCACTCACTCAGGGAAAGCACGAATTTTCTTTTCGGGCAGTAGATCGTTCTGGAAATGAAAGGCAAATAAATCGCTCATTTTATGTAAATTAAGCTTGTTATTTGTATAATAAAACTCTTTATTAGCGGCAGGTCGTCTTAATAATTCTATGAAGGTTTATGATCCCTTTTCGTGATGACAATCCGCGAATCGAATTTCCATTCGTAACAACACTTCTCCTTGCGGCAAACATCAGTTTGCATGTTTTTCGCTGGTTCATGCCTGAAAGTGATTCAACCAATCTCATCCTTGCTTTTGGCGCCATTCCAGACCGCATCCTTGCTGGTGAAAGTTTGTTTACGCTGTTTACTGCCATGTATTTACATGGTGATATTCTGCATCTCGCGGGCAATATGCTTTATCTCTGGATTTTTGGTGACAATATCGAAAATATTATGGGACCGGTAAAATTTCTCATTTTTTATCATCTCTGTGGTCTTGGAGCAGCATCGCTGCATATTTTTATGGAACCGGCTTCGCACATTCCCATGATCGGTGCCAGTGGGGCTATCTCCGGCGTATTAGGCGCTTATCTTTTGCAGTTTCCTCGAGCACGAGTCTCTGTCGTCGTTCCAATCCTGATTTTTCTCCATACGATGCGAATCCCTGCATTCTTTGTGCTTGGAATTTGGTTTGTTTTTCAAATATTCAGTGGCCTGGGCTCTTTGGAAGGTGGGGGCAGTGATGGAATCGCATGGTTTGCCCACATAGGTGGCTTTGTTATCGGTATGATCTTTTTACGATTTTTTCAGGATCCCAAACGTGTTTTAACTTATCGCTATCATAATTCTAATTTTGATTGAAAATATATGAGGTAGAAAGTATGTACTTCTCTGGTCTGCTTACACTTGATCCTTCGCAGTTAACCCAAATTGAAATTCAACAGCCGCGTGAAAATTTTCGCAAATTGCTGCATGCATTGACAGGTGGGTTATCATCAAAAAAAGAGGAACTGGAAACGTTCACCGCTGTGGCTGTACTGCAGCAAATCAATATGGCCTGCCAGAATTTGGGTGTTAACAACATAGTCCGGCTGTCGAAAGATGATCTCGATTTCTATTTGGACACAGAAGGCAAAACCAACGATCTGGATGATGTTATGGAACGTTTTCGTCTTGAAACGGATAGATATGAATCAGAATTATTCGACAAGTTGTTTCTGGTTCTCGAACACGATGAAGATTCGATAAAATACCTGGTTGAAATCGATGTCAACCGTCGGCATGCTGTCGGCGCGTACCCGATCGAAATTAAAATAAATGGCGTTTTAAGCGAATTTAAAACGAGTGGAAATTCTTCAGAACAAGTGAAAGAAAAGATGAAGCGTATTTTTTCATCTCAGGAAAAATATGATGCATTTCTCCAGGAAAAACAGGCGATATTTCACCAGTTTGTCAATCGATTTGAGCAAAGTCTCCGACGGAGTATACGTGTCGATGATATCAAATTGAAGATAAGCAATAAAATGGTACGTCCCAAAAAGTCAATTCAAAATCCCAAACAAATCCCTGCCAATCAGGGGGGTGAACCGGTTTACTATGGCTATCCCGGTTTTGCCGACTTTTTCTTTTATGCGTGGATGTGGTCCGCCTTTGCTCACACCAGCCATATTCACTGCAACAACTTTGACCTCGTCGATGAGCAGGGCACTACAATGATGGCGGTCGGAGAAAATGGATTTGATGCTGGTGCGACCGATACACTGAATCCGGATGCTGATTTCGAAGCGCCGGAAACAGGGGATGTAGAATTTTTTGGTGGTCATGAATTTGAAGGTGATTTTGCACAGGCAAATCTCGATGTTGGTGGTGAAATACCAGACATGGGGATAGCTGAAGATGGCGGGAGCTGGTTCGATTCCATCGGTGATTCAATCGATTTTGGTGACTTTGATATTTAATCCATTCCAACACCAAATTTTTCACCCATATCGATCGCATCTTCATAGCCCGCGTCCGAGTGCCGCATTATACCGAGTGCCGGGTCGTTGTATAAAACCCTGCGCAAACACTTTTCTGCCCTGTCACTGCCATCAGCTAAAATAACCATGCCGGCATGTTGTGAGAATCCCATTCCGACACCACCACCATGATGAAAAGAAACCCAGGTTGCACCACCACCGGTATTTGCCATTAAGTTCAATAATGGCCAGTCAGAAACTGCATCACTGCCGTCGCGCATGCCTTCTGTTTCGCGATGGGGAGAAGCAACCGAACCACAGTCGAGATGGTCGCGTCCAATGACAATTGGCGCTTTGACTTTGCCTGCTTTTACCAAATCATTAAAAATGAGGCCGGCTTTCTCCCGTTCTCCCATCCCAAGCCAGCAGATGCGGCAGGGGAGACCTTGAAACGCTACTTTTTTCTGTGCTTCCTGCAACCAGTTGATCAAATGTTTGTTTTCGGGAAATGCCTCCATGAGTGCCTGGTCGGTTGTGAAAATATCATTCGGATCACCAGAGAGAGCAGCCCATCGAAAGGGTCCTTTGCCTTCACAGAAAAGCGGGCGAATATACTCCGGTACAAATCCCGGGAAATCAAATGCATTTGGCTCACCGCCCTGGCGGGCGAATTCACGCAGGTTGTTGCCGTAATCAAAAGTTTTGCTACCGCGCTGCTGCATTTCCAACATGAATCCTACATGCCGTGCCATGCTTTTCAAGGCTTGTTCGTGATAATTTTCCGGATTGTTGTTGCGTAATTCGTTTGCTTCATCAAGCGTGAGACCGTTGGGAATATAGCCATTTATTGGATCGTGGGCCGAAGTCTGATCAGTTAAAATGTCCGGAATGATGCCATCGGCCAAAAGTTTTTCTAACATATCACCAATATCGGAAACAAGCCCTACAGAAAGTGCTTGCCCACGATGCCGTGCATCCAGGACCCAATCGCGTGCTTCTTCGTACGATGCCGTCATTTTGTCGATATAGCGCGTATCCAGGCGTTTTTTAATGCGTGCCGGGTCGACATCCGCGCCAAGAAAAGTGGCACCAGCCATAGTAGCAGCCAATGGTTGTGCACCACCCATTCCGCCTAAACCACCTGTAACGAGCAACTTCCCGCGCAAATCACTCTGAAAATATTTCTCACCACAGGCAACGAAAGTCTCGTAAGTCCCTTGCAAAATACCCTGTGAGCCGATGTAAATCCAGCTTCCTGCAGTCATTTGCCCGTACATCATCAGACCGTTTTCTTTTAATTTGTTGAAATGATCCCAGGTTGCCCATTTGGGTACGAGATTAGAATTGGCAATGAGGACTCGCGGTGCGGAAGGATGCGTGCGCACAATACCTACCGGTTTCCCTGATTGAACGAGCAAGCTGTGGTCTTCATCCAGTTCGAGCAAATTCCTGATGATCGCTGAAACGGCTTCTTTGTTGCGCGCTGCCTGGCCGGTTCCCCCGTAGACCACCAGCTCATCCGGACTTTCCGCAACTTCAGCATCCAGGTTGTTGAGCAGCATCCGCAGCGGGGCCTCAGTCTGCCATGATTTTGCATGCAATGTTGTGCCGGTTGGTGCTTTATAATGAGGGTGGTTCGCATAGGTTTTAATAAAGTCCGAAAAGTTCATCGTATTCACCTTTCAAATTTATTTGTTCTTTTTCTGCAGTTTCGATGGCTGTTTGTGTGAGTTTTTTGTCAGCGATAAGCTGACGCGCGATTTCAAGATCACGGGCAAAAACACGATCTTCTTCTGCGTGATCGATATAGCTCCGTACCAAATCATGGCATGCTTCGAGAATTTTCCCGGATTTTAGCGGCCGTCGATAATCAAACGCCTGGGCAGCGCAAAGCAACTCGACAGCCCGGATTTTCTCCAGATTGTCGATCACCTGTCCCGTTCGCCGTCCACTGATTGCGCCCATGCTGACATGGTCTTCCTGCCCGAGAGAAGTGGGAATGCTGTCAGCGCGGGCTGGAAAGCACAAGCTTTTGTTTTCGGTGACCAGGGCGGCGCTGGTGTATTGTGGCATCATAAAGCCTGAATTAATACCTGTGTTTTTCATCAGCAGGTTGGGGAGCCCACCAACAGTGCCTTCGAGCAGGAGAAAGGTGCGACGGTCGGAAATATTACCAAGCGCGCTGCACGCGAGGACTGTGTAATCCAGTGGCAGTGCAATTGG
>QQUM01000255.1 GCA_008501545.1 Calditrichota bacterium | reverse complement strand
AATCTATTTTTTGTTCTATTTGTCTTGCGAATCCACCAATTGTGACAAGCGGGTTGCGTATCTCATGCGCTACGTGCGCTGCCATTTCTCCAATTGCAGCCAACCTCTCTGTGTGAATGAGCCGTACCTGTGCCTGACGCAACTTTTTTACCGCGACTTCAAGTTTTAACTTTTCCGCGCGGAGCTGTTCATAGGAATTGGCTTTTTCAATACCATGGGCGGCTTGCGCTGCAATTAAGGAGAGCAACTGAACACGGTCTTCCCGAATTGGTTGATCGTTAAACTTATTATCTGCGATGATTGCGCCAAGGAGTTTACCATTGGCGACAACTGGCATTGCAATAAATTCATCCAACAGCAATGGCTGAAGTGTCGAAGGAAACGCGAGATAATTCATCTCATGAAAATCATGTTTTTTATACCAAAATGGCTTATTCTCTCGCAATTCGTTTGTTAAGCGTGTATTCGCATCCAGTGGAATAGAACAGGATTGGACCGCCAGATTTAGTGCCTCATCATCCACTGGTAATGCAAGTCCATGCTTAAAAATATACTCTTCCATGTCCAAATTCTGCCTGTTCAGCCGGTTCCAGGTTTGCAATGCATCATCGTACGATATGGGACCAACACCCATTGCACCAGTTAATTCTGTAAATAAATCGTTGACCAGAAATATCATCGCCCGTGTAAAACCCAGAGCTGGCCCAGCAGTAATTGCTGTGAGAAGAAGATGCAATAATGTTTTGAGCTCTATCGTTTGTTGCATTGCAGTCGTAACGTGTGAGAGCAGGCGAAGCTGAAAATTTTTTCGTTCCCCTTCGGTCACATCTTCAATGATACCCATGACACGCACGGTTTCATCGCCATCTTCGTTGTCCACTTGAATCGGAACGAAATGCATGTTGAGGATGAGATCATGCATATGTCCGCATTTACAGGGCACCAAATTTCGCTTCCAACTCGCACCGGTTTCCAGGACTGAGCGAACACCCGATCCGAAAAATGACTCCTTGAAATGATCATCTTCTAAAACGTTAATGAATTGATGATTTACAGAAAGGTCCGGAAGCAACTTTAAAAGATATTGATTGACATCAACTAAATTACCTTGATCATCACAAGAAAAGATGCCGACGGGTGCATTTTGAAGAATTGAAGATAAGTGTTGTTTGGTTGATTTAACTTCGAACTCGAGGAGCCGATTGGAATGGCGAATATCACGCAAAGTGATGATATTGTTGATTACCTCGCTCAATTCACGCAAACCGAATGGTTTTTGCAAGTAAGCAACTATCCCCTGTTTTAAAAGGCGGGTTTTCAGAATTTCATCACTGCCACGAGCAGTCAACAAAATAACAGGCGTGTCGCGCACATCCGAATAGGCTTGATCTTGTCTAAGTTTTTCAAAGACTTGTTCCCCATTCATTTGTGGCAGCATATAATCGAGAAGTACAATATCGGGATTGAGGTTTTTAATCATCTCAAGTCCCGATGACCCGGTATACGCAGATTGAAGCGTAAAACCTTCACGCTCAAGATATGCACTCGCCAAGTCATGCATAATTTGCTCATCATCGACGAGTAAAACGGTTTTTTGTTTGCCCATTGCGCTTAATATCCCTAAGCAGCGATGAAAAAAAGTTTGCCGTTGGCATTGATTTTTACAAACGGCAAACTAAGTAAAATAATAAGATTTCTATTCCGGTCAATTCCATCTGCCGAAAGAGAAACTTCTTTAGGAAATCCAGGAAACACAGGTTGCAAGCCATAAGCTGTATCTGGCCCGGTCCAGAGATTATTTATTCTTCTTTTTGTGTCGATTTTTTCTTAGACGTTTTTTTCGCTTGTGAGTAGCGATCTTATGACGCTTTCTTTTTTTACCACTCGGCAATAAAATTCACCTCCTTCATAGCAAATCCCGGTCAGTTTTCTGACAGATAAGCGTTTTATTTATAGTATTCAATCTAACTTTACAACTTCAAGGCCTGATTCCACCGATCGACGTAATTCTTTTGATGCTTTAAATACGGGTGCTTTGTGCGGTGGAACATTCATTTCACGTCCGGTTTTCGGATTAATTCCGTTGCGTCCACTACGATCAACGACACGAAAACTACCGAAACCACGCAGTGTTACATTGTTGCCTGTGGCCAATGAATAACTAATCGTTGCTAAAAATCCATCGACCACTGCAGCGGTTTCAACTTTAGTCAGTCCCGTTCCTTCCGCTACAATATTGATGATTTCAGATTTCGTCACAGATGCCTCCTACATTGATTAGTACACAAGTTGATAACGCAGCACAGGTAAACTTGTAAATTCTTGCGCTAATTCCTCGAGATCACCAAATAACAAGTCAAAAAATGTGCGTTTACGAACATATGGACGAACGAGAACGGGTTGATCATCAATTCCGGCCATTTCCGCAACCAGATTTACTGCATCGCTGAATGTACCCAGGGAATCGACCAAACCATTTAACAGCGCCTGCTGTCCTGTAAAGACACGTCCATCAGCCAGTTTTTGCACCTGGCTTTTATCCATCTTTCTCGCCTCGGCCACCACATCAACAAACTGACCATAGGCATCGTTTATAAAATTTTGGAAATAGATTTTGTCTTCGTTTGTTAATTTTCTGCTGCCGCGGCCGGCGTCCTTGTAGCGACCGCTTTGTACAACATTCACTTTAATACCAATCTTTTCCAGTAACTCCGAATAATCCATCAATTCCATGATGACACCGATACTCCCGGTTGTCGTACCTGGATTGGCAATGATGGTATCAACACCACAAGCGATATAATATCCACCGGATGCGGCTACGGATGCCATGCTGGCAACAACCGGTTTTCCAGTCTCACTTCGATAATTTTGCAACGCCTCATATATTTCCTGACTCGCTGCAACACCGCCACCCGGACTGTTGATTCGAATAAGAAGTCCTTGTATCGATGAATTATCCTGAAATTCGTGAATGCGCTCGACAGTTTTTTCACTGTCGAGGATGACACCTTTAATTTCAATTAAACCAATTCTATTTTTTGAAACGGTTATTGAAGGTGCAGAATCATAAAAAAATTCGGCTACCACACTATAAATAAAGACGAGAACAGCAACTGCCAGAAGCAGGATTACAATTTTTTCTGATAACCGTTTCATTATCAATCCATATCAATCAAAAACAACAAGATAACGAACAGGGTAATAAATAAAATGGCAAAAGTCAACGATATTTGGTCATTTTGAACCGGACTTGGCATATGCCGCGCCTGGAAATAAAGCAAGTACATTCTTATATTGCGTAGAATTAACAGGATTTATCGAATGACTGCCAGCTTCAGAACCTTGCTGCGTTCCTTTCCTGATGCTGGAACAACAACAAAGTAAACACCGCTCGGGACCAAATTGCCATCCAAATTACGCCCTGTCCATGATTCTTTAAACAAATTGTATGTATCTTTCTTCCAGACGAGCTGTCCTGCTTCATTGAAAATTTTAATTTCGAATGGCCCGGCATCGCCCGCCTCATAGATGAGCTCAACTCCCTCCACAGCACCCCCCAATTTAAAAGGATTTGGTGCAAGTGAGTGAGTCGTTTCATCTTCCGATTCTCTTAATTTAAATTCGGCCCAAACCTTATCTGTACGATATGGTTGGCCTTGGCTCACGGGTATTGTTCCGTTTACAAGCACGATCAACGCACCACCTTCGTTGTCATGGGATTGCATCTTAAAAGAAGTTCCAAAGGCAAGTTCTTGCAATTTGCCTGTGGTTTTCTCACCGACAGCCGCAAGACGTCCACCGTCAGGACCGTCAGTTACTAAGGCTGTAAAAAGTTTTCCAGATTCAAAATTTAATTTTGCATAACGTGCACTTAAGGCATTTATGTTTTTAAATATTTCCTTTGACTGATCAATTTGCAGAGTATCCAAAATTGTCATCATTGGATAGTCTGCACCTTCTTCAAAGTATTTATCCGGTTGTGCACGAAACCCAGTGTATAGGCACCAGCCATAAAATTCAGCTAATGCTGTTGAGAATAACACACCCTGTTCCGACATTTCCGTCGCAAGAGCAGTAAGCCCACGCATCGAGCGGAAATTATCCCACATCCTGTTCAATCCTGATTCTTCATGATTTCGAAACCAGTATTTTAAAAGAATGGCAATCCCATATACTCTGTTATTGTTGTCTGAATATTCAAATGGAGGCAATTCCGGGAATTCAAAAATAGCAGGCAAGTAATAAAAATAATCATTTACCTCATCATATGCCCGATCTTCAAACCATGTTGAGCTCATTTCATAAAAAAATCGCTCATCGGCTACATTAGTAAGACTAAATACATTTTTATAGCCGTAATGAATCGAATGGAAGTACTCATGCACGATCGTAACTCGAATACCATCAAATCCGGATGTCGGAAAGCCTTTTAAATCATTTTCAATTTCGAGATAGGATGAAGTTGTTTTATCATCAGATTCAGGAATGGCTTGACCATAATAATTGATATCTTTAAAATAAAAGTCTATCTCCGGTCCATCGACGTTGTTATCGGAAGGAGGTGCATCAAAGCCAAGCGTGTCTACCAACAAAGTGTGCGCATACTCTGCAGCAATCCCGGCTTCATAAATCCAATCGGGTACGCCTGCATCATTGGTAGATTCAGGCGGGACCTGATGTATGCCTGTCAGGTCATAATGCAACCTAAATAGACCACTTGGTGTTACATAAGAATATTGCATTGATGGACGACGACTAAACTGAGTAGCAATATTAACACCCTTTTCCTTCTGTATCTCATAATATTGGGAAAGGGCCGGTACACCACATTTTATAGGCGCTCTGCCTGTGGACGCATGCGGTTCCATTATAGGTGAAAGCTCCACGCTCGTCGTTTGTGCTGATCCGGGGGCAATAACCACGCTCAACATCAAAAAAATAAAGCCTGTAAAAGTTCTTTTTTTCATAACTCACTTATTTCTTCTTATAAACAAAAGTCAATGGCACCCCGGTAAATGGATAGCGTGCACGAAGTTGATTTTCAATATATTGCCGGTAATTGGCCTTGATAGATGTTGGATGATTTGCATACAGTGCAAATACCGGCGGCGGCGACTTGACTTGCGTCATATATTTTATTTTGACTTCCTTTTTATCGTTTGAAGGCGGTGGATACTTTGCAGTAATTTCATCAAGGAAGCGATTTAATTCGCTGGTTGAAATTTTTCGTTGCCGCTCGACGTACAGCTCCTTTGCCATATCGATCACCTTGTAAATACGTTTCCTGGTCAACGCAGAAATAAAAATTACCGGAACGTAGCGCAATGTATGCAAAAGTTCATTTATTTTTCGTTCAAATTCCTGTGCCGTTTTTGTGTCTTTTTCCACCAGGTCCCATTTGTTGACAGCGATGAGCACACCCTTATTGAATTTCACTACATCGAGAATGATCCTGATATCCTGATCAACCAATCCTTCTATTGCATCGATCATGACGATGGCGACATCACTGCGACGAATGGCTTCCTGCGTTCGGACTGTGCTGAAGTATTCAAGGCGGTCAGTTACTTTCGATCGACGTCGCAGACCGGCTGTATCAACAAGGACAATATCCTCACCTTTGTATTTAAAGAGCGTATCGACGCTGTCCCGGGTCGTACCGGCAATTTCCGTAACGATATGTTTTTCCTGTCCCAATAAAGCGTTGATCAACGATGACTTACCTGCATTCGGCTTGCCAATAATTGCCAACTGCATCGGCTGCCTTTCATCCGCGATCTTCTCGAGATTTTGCTTTTTATGTTGCGGGATTTTTGCGATTAAAATATCGAGAAAATCGCCAATATTGCGACCATTTGATGAAGCAACCGGAATGGGTTCACCCAGGCCAAGACGATAGAATTCATTGGCATTGGCATCGAGTTCCATACTGTCGAGCTTGTTGACGCACAGTAGAATTGGTTTCCCGAATTTCTTGAGAATGTTAGCAATATCCTCATCCATCGGTGTCAAGCCCATACGGCCATCGACCATGTAGATAACAACATCAGCTTCATCGATGCTAATATCCACCTGCCGTAAAATAGCCTGGCCGATTTTATCATCTACGCCGGGAAAATAGCCACCGGTATCGACAAGGTTAAATTCAACGCCACACCAATCTGCTACCGCGTATTTTCGATCACGCGTCACACCGGCAAAATCATCAACAATGGCCTCTCTCTTCTCGATAATCCGGTTGAAATAAGTAGATTTGCCAACATTTGG
>QQUM01000776.1 GCA_008501545.1 Calditrichota bacterium | reverse complement strand
AATTGGTAGGCGATATTATCGATATCCGGATTAATGTCGTTTATAGCGAAGACCTGAAAGGCGTTTTTTACGATATTGTTTCGAAAAATTGCGCGTCCGATGCGCCCGAATCCATTAATTCCTATACGTAACCTGGTTGGTAATCAATTTCCAATAATCAATTTCAATATTCAATTCCCAAATCGTGTCGATAAGTTCAGGGGATAAATAAGTTTGTAGTGAAGGCTTCAGCCTTTTTCCCGGCGGCAAGAGCATTTGAAAGAGACTGAAGTCTTCACTACGAACTCCGTTACAAACGGCTTACTTAATGACGTTGAGTTTCCAATTTGCTACAAGCAATAATCACTGTTTTTATTTACGTTATCCTGTTTTGCCAGAGGACATCGATATCTTTTTTAATTTTATCAACTTTTGATCCTTCACTTCCGGGAAATGTAGCCGCACCGGCATAATGAATGATGTAGGATAAAAAACGGTTCGGGCTGCCATTCCACGGCTCGGAAAACATACACATGTGATTAAATTGAAAAGGCAGTTCGAAGATATCATATCCAAATTTGCGTATCTGGTAACCCAAATGAATGTCGTCACTTTCCCAACCCAGCCAGTATTCTCCATCCACAGGCTGCAACATGTCCTGGTGCGTTTTATCCAGCACCATGACGCCACTATTCGTATAGCCTGTTTGCCAGCCAACATCGCCCCATTTTGATTGGACTGCACGAATTGACTGATGGCGCATCGCCTTTCTCGAGCCCACATCCTCGTAAATTGTCCCGATTTTTCCCTTGGGCACGATGTCAAACAGATTTGGACACTGCGGGCTGAGTACGACATCCGAGTCAAGGCTGAGGATGCGATCGTACTGATCAAAATAGTCATTCAACTCAAATATCCGATAACTCATCCACCCTTCATAATCCATAATAAAACTGAAATCCCCACTGAGTGTTACAAAGTCTGCCTGCCAATCCTTACAAAACTTCTTAATAACGGGATGCGTGAGATTTGTCATTTCCTGAATATTCGTGTCACAACGGGTGGCGACAAGTCGTTTTTCCATTTATTTCCTCTTGAAGGACGTGAAACGTGAAACGTGTAACGTCGAACGTGAAACGTCGAATGTGCCAACTTTCGACAAAAAACCATAAAATATCATAAATCATTATACCACAAATACATCCGAACAAACCTTCCAACGTTCAAACATTCAAACGTTCAAACGTTCAAACGTCGTTTCATCCTGTCTTTCACACAATTTATCCGAATATTTATCCGTGAAATAGGCTTGCCAGTCTTTCAGTTCCTGATTCGTGAACGCGTTGTTGCGCCAAAAATCGTTGCTGTACTCATCTGTTTGTTCCCAGTCCTGATCCCTATATTTTTCATGATCATACAATTGCGAACCCGGATAAGGACACAAAATAGTGAAGCCGACAACCTCCGGTTCAATTCGATCGATAAGTTCTTCTGTCATGTGCAAATCATCTCTGTCTTCATCCGGCATGCCCAGAATAAAAAACGCCCTGCGGTTGATCCCATAGTTTCGTGCCCAGCGAAACACATTTTCAATGGTTTCGACTTTAGTGCCCTTTTTAATTTGTTTGAGGATCCTGGGACTGCCACTCTCACATCCGACGTTAATCTGATTGCAATTGGACTCCTTCAGCCAGTAAAACATTTCTTCTGTGCAAAAACTGGCGTGAATCAAACACTCCCACTCCGTCTCAATCCCGTGATCAATTTTTTCACGGCAAAAATCGATCACATAATCCGGTGAAATATCGAAAGTCGCATCGACGAATTTAAAATATGTCAAATCATATTTCTCGACAACTGAACTGATCTCCGCACATACGTCTTCGACAGAGCGTGAGCGAATGGGATTGAGACGCCGGTTAAACTTGCCAGTCATCGTTTTTTCTGCACAAAAGACGCACGATGTCGGACACACACGGTTTGCCTGAAAACTTGTGGTTCGCTTGCCATTCATGGTTTCACACAGATCGACGGTGCGATGGTTTTTGATTGCTTCCCGATCCGGCCACGGCAAATCGGGAAATGGCAGCGCGGTGCCATGTACAATTCGATCATCACGGCCTTGCAGAATTTCCAGCATGGCTTGTTCTCCTTCACCAACGACGATTTGATCGATGTATTCATTGAGTGCCTTTTCCTGCAAGGCAGTCACGTGCCAGCCGCCAACAACCGTTTTCACTTTTGGATTCTCTGCTTTAATTGCCGCAGCGAACCGTACCGCGGGTGGGAAACATGGGGAAGTAGCTGAAAAAGCAACAATATCCGAATCGATTCCCCCTCGAACAATCTCTGCATCGGAGTCGAAATTACCCTGATAGAATTTGACATCCAGCTCACCCTGAAACTGCTGTTTGCAATAGGCAATGATGTAGCCAAGTCCGATATTTTCCCAAACATTGCGATAATATGGCTGGATAAAAGTGACACGCATAGTGTGGTTTCCTTTTAAAGAAGCAACAATCAACACACAACAATCAATTTTCAAATTTGGATATTGATCATTGAATGTTGAATTCTTTTGACTTGTCCTGCTTTTCCAGTGGTATGGAATTTAGATTTTCTACTACCGTAATACCGGTGATTTCATTCGAAGCCATCGCTGCTCGGTTGGCCAGATCGATAATTTCATCCTGCCGGTCTGCCATGAAGGGATGAAATGGCAATGAAATAATGCGATTGTAAACCTCGTTGGTGTTTTCCAGGTGCGCAGCCAGTGGCTCGTAGTAAGCTCGCGCGACGATATCGCATTCAGCAAGTCCGGCAAAGATGCGATTTCGAATAAATTGGTTTTTCACGAGAAATTGAAAAGAGCTGCAGTTTGAGGCTTCCGGTATTCTTTGCAATTCATATTCAAAATCAAGATCAGAGCGATATTTTTCCCGAATTGCTTCCATCTGTTGCCGGTATCCAGCGCTGTCAAAATTCTCGATGGAGCGTTTTGCCAGATAAGCATTTATTTCTTCCATACGACCGATATACCGCACGATTTGCCGCGCCTTCGCCGCGATGTCGGCTTCATTTGTCAAAATCATGCCGCCTTCTGTAGCAGTGACAGGTTTTGTCGCCGACAGGGAAACTACTTCAACAATGCCACGATGCCCGAGTTTTGGCAGATCGAAACCGTGGGCTGCATCGTAAATTGTCCGGTGTTTATCGCCCGGCTTTGCAGCGCTGAATTGGTTACCAAAGATATCAACAACAATGCGGTATCGATCTTTTGGAAGATTGCTGCTTTGCATCAACCACGTATCCTGCTCAATATCCTGAAACAGGACCTTGCCCATACTGAATTGTGCCGCCAACAGTGTGCTGGGCCAGGTAAAAGCCGGCAACTCGATCGTCACACCTGGCGGCCATGCCGCTTTCACGGCCGCCATGAGTCCCGTCGTTGCGCTGGAGCATGCGATTGCAAATTTTACATTAAATCGTTTTATAAAAATATCTTCAAGCGCAGCGACATGCTCGCGATTGCTCACCCATTTACTGTTCAGGATGCCTCGAATCGCATGAAAATCTTTGTCGTGCAAATTCAAATTTGGACGGCATAATTCACAACTCATTATCTTCTCCAGAGCTGTCTTTAGCGGATTTCATCTTGCGTCGCTTCGGGAAATGTTTTTAAAGCAACCGGGCGGACAGAAAAAATTTCAACATCAGGATAATTTTGCGGCAACCATTCATCATGAATCATTTGCCAGTCGACAAGCATATCGTTGCCACATGTCAGGTGAAAATCATCATTCGCCGTTGGTGAGCGGAATGTGCCTTTGCTGTAACTGCAATCCTGCCCAACGAGATAAACGCGTTTGATGCCGGCGAAGAGTAAAAATTGCAATACTTCGAATGAAATCGATGCACAACAGCCGATTGGTTGCGCAGCAATATTTTTTACCGGTTTATTCGTGAGATCACACCAATAATACACTGCATTGGCGATGTCCCGCGGCAGGGCGCCACGTTCGCCCCAGGTCTGCTTGCGGATAAATTTCTGGATGCGCGGCATGTAATCGTAATAGGCTTGTTTGTTTTTCGCAAATGTTCCGGGGCGATGCACTTCCTGGCTGTCACCGGAAAAATAATAATCCAGTACGATCGGTGTAAAAACCAGCTCATTCACGCCGGCACGGATCACGCCCGGATATTCGTTATCGATCCACTCGTTGAGCGATGGTCCACTCCCGAAAATGATAGCCGAATCACCATGATGAATATCTTTGTACTCTTCAAAAAATGGGTTGGCACGGCGTTGCTGTGTTTGCGATTCCACGTTCATATTCTTAATTCGCTCCTATAAAAGGGTTGCTGTTCGATACTGGTCATCGAATATCAATAAAATGTTTATGTTGCGTTTGCAGTCGAGGCTTTCGTCTCGTCAGGCAACGCTAATTTCCCAAAGAAAAGATAGAAGTTTCCGCTGCATCCTCATTCCAGCTTCTGCTGAATGATATCGGATGATCGTCTTTGAATAATTTTTGTCGAATAAAATGATGTGTAATTTTCAGATCCAGTGACTACAGAACTATATCGACTGCTTACGGAATGAAATCCGCACTCTTAACAATAACTTTATTTCGAACAACTTGAACAGAATGTGACCTCAACGGTCAGAATCAGAATGGACGATTATTCCCGGCGTTTCAAGAGACTCTTCCTTCGGAATTTCCGGCAGGTAGTCAATTTTCCTGGGTTGATTTTTTAGTTTTTCCAGGCGCCAGAGAACGGTTTCGCGCAGACCTTTTTCCAAACGGGTCGATAAGTGCAATTGGTGGTGTTGCATTTTTTCACAATTACCGAATTTAATGAGCTGCCCACCTGGTCCACCTGCACCGAAATTTATTGTTTTGCCGGATTGAATGATGGATTCCAGCATCATCACCAATTCACGGATGGAGATGGCCCGCTCTCGTCCTCCACTAATATTCATGACGCCATTTGGCTGTTTTTCAACAATTTCGGTGATACAATTTGCGAAATCTTTCACGAAGACAAATTCCCGTACCTGGTCACCACTCCCCCACACATCAATTTTTTCATCAAAGAGGAATTTATTAATCAATGCAGGAATAACATGGGCTTTGTCCGAGAAATCATCGCCCGGTCCATAAAGATTGTATGGCCGGACGATGGTGTAAGCCCGTGATTGACCGGCAAAAAGAAGTCGGGTGTACTCCTCACCCTTTCGTTTCCCGATACCGTAGCCATGATTGGCCGGGTCGGGCAAGCCAATCAATCCCTCATCCTCGCGAGCCCCTTCACTCATCTCATTCGAATAAACACAGGCCGATGAGATCTGGATAAAATATCTGGCCTGTTCATAAGCGAGATCTGCTGCACTCTTCATCAGTAAAAAATTTGTGCTTTCCATACTGTGATGGTTTTTCGTGTTGTAGCCAACACCGGCCACAAATCCTGTCGCATTAATCAGGCAATCGTATTGCAAGGCACCTTCAAGAGTGAGCGCATTATTTATATCGAGTTCAAAAAACGTGAAATTCTTATGTCCGGTTCGTTCTGCGGGTTGAGAATTTGAGTACCCATGCACAGTGTAGCCGTTTTCAAGCAGACTTTCACAAATGTGGCGCCCGGCAAAACCTGCGGCTCCCAGTACAGCAATGTTCCCTTTATTTTTTTGCATAGTGTATTCCATAAAATCCGTAGAATTGCTCAATGATATAATCAAGATCAGGCTGTTCCAATTCAGGATGGCAACCGATATAAAACGTGCTTTCCCCGATCACCTTTGCGACTGGAAAATCATCGATGTTCAAATGAAACTTCTGTTTATAAACCGGCTGGGTGATTAATGGAAAGGCATATCGCGTCTCGATGCCGCGTTGCTCAAGGTAAAGGCATAACTTATCGCGCTCGCCTTCCTCATAAACAGTAATCGGGAACATCATAAACGAATGCTCCCTCTCATAGGGAATTACCGGTAACTGAATTTTCGCAATAAGTGGCGTGAGATGGCGTGTCAGGTAAGCTGCATTTTTACGCCGTTTCGTAATATTTTCATCGTGTTCCCGCAGTTGTGCCAAACCCAACGCCCCTTCCATTTCTGTCGGCCGGAAACTATGCCCCATCCGGACAAAAGAAAACCGGCGATCGATAATATCACGCAGCTCTTCATTGCGGTCTTTGTCGGCATCGATGTCGAGATAAATTTCATCGCGGCCGTGTGCGAGGTAACTGCGGCACATCGATGCAATCTGCGGATCATTGCAGGTGACCAGTCCGCCAATCCCGGTGACCAATATATGAGCAACATAGGTGGAAAAAC
>QQUM01000710.1 GCA_008501545.1 Calditrichota bacterium | reverse complement strand
AAAGGAATTTCGATATTCATCAGCATCATTGGCGTTTGTAATAGCAGCGTAAAAAACACGATCTGTAACCAAAGTATGGCGGGTTGAAACAAATATCCCCAAAGCGTGAGTTTACGTGTTAGATCAAAATAAGCGTCAATGCGGTTTGTTTCCAATTGATCCGCAAATAGATTATAATAAACTTCCCGCGTTAAGATAAACTCATTCCAGACCCAACCAATTGCAAGATTTGAACCCACAATGATGAAAAAAAGCTGCCAGGATTTGGGTATTATTTTATGTTCTGTGGGCAACTTATGAGCAATACTCATTGTCATACCTGGACTCCCTTCCCGTTTATCGCAATGGCCGGCTGCTGTGTTTGCCAAAGCATTCTAAACTGCTTGTCTGACCGAATAAGCTCTGCAGGTTTTCCACTTGCGGCTATTTGTCCATTTTCCAGCATATGGAGTACATCCGTTTTTACCAGAGTCTGCAAATTATGGGAAATAAGAAGAACTGCATGCTGCTTTGCGAAAGCTCTAAGTGTTGTAAAAACGAGATGCTCAATTTCAATATCTATTGCATTAAGGCCTTCGTCGACAATCAACATGGATGGTTCGTCCAGCAATGCCCGCACAAGGCCGAGCACTTGTTTTTCACCACCTGAAAGTTGTTGTCCATCTTCACCAATCCGGGTATGCAACCCGAATGGGAATCGACGAAAAAACGCATCCAGATTATACTGTTCTATTCTATCCTGCACATAATGCATATCAGTGATTTCACGCCCAATAAGTATATTTTCCAGGATAGAACCATTAAATATTTTTATATTTTGCGGTATAACAGAAACATTTTTTCGCAATGAATTCAGATTCATTTCCCGGATAGGAACATCGTCAACGAATATATCGCCATTGGCAATATTGTATTTTCGTTGTAAAATCTGAGCGAGCGTGCTTTTCCCCGCACCACTTTTTCCCCAAATGGAAGTCATGTGACCACATGGAATCGACATGGTTAAATCATTAAATAGTGCACCCCCTTTCGGCCATTTGAAGTGTAGATTTTTTATCCGTATTCCTTTCTTCATCGCAAAGTTTTTTTCGCCGCTGTTTTGTTCCTTTTCAACAAGTAACATATCAAACAGCCGTTGAATAGCAATTGAAGCGCCTTGCAATGAAATATTGGCTCCCACCAAGCGATTAATCGCCGGTAGCATATTCGCAAGAAGCGAGTAAGAAGCCATCATTTGCCCAAGCATTAATGTGTTGTTCATTACAAGGGTTGCGCCAAATCCAAGCGCTGTAACGATAAGAATACCGGAAGTCAGTTCTGCCGTTGCTGAAATAGCTGCTTGTGTTAAGCCCAATCGTGCTGTTTTTTGCTGGAAATTTTTAAAGATGAGTTTATTCGTCCTGGCAAAAAATGTCGATGTATTAAAACTGATTATCTCATCAATGCCATCAAGGCTATCAAAATAAAATGCTTCAACTTGTGCGTAGCTTTTCATCGTTTCATTCTGCTGCATTTTAATTTTGTTGGTCGCGATGTACAGAAGCACAGCATAAAGCGGCAGCGTAAACACAGCAAGCCAGCCCAATGGGGCAGCAAGGAAAAAAAGCAGGACGAAGGAACCCAGAATAATCAATCCATCGATGACGGAAACACTAAAAAAGTTCAGCAATGCCATTTGAATGCGGATGCTGTCATTGATTCTTGCGGTGATATCACCTTTTTTACGCGACTTGAAAAAGCGCAAAGGCAAATGAAAAAGATGACTTAGAAATTCGGTATTCAAATTGAGGTTAACGCGTTTGTTGAGTTCAACAAGAAAGCGTTGCCGCAGGTAGCCTGTCCCCGCTTTAATCAGTTGCAGGACAAGAAGAAAGACACTCGTTATTATTATTTTATATAAATTATTCTCCGGAATAAACCGGTCGACTAGCCATTGAACAAATAAAGCAACCAGGAGTCCAAGTGCAGTGGCAATAATGCCGAGAAACAAGGTTTGATAGAGCCAGGATTCTTCTTTTTTAAAAAATGTCCAGATCCAATTAAACCAGTTGGGAGGTGATTTTTTGAAAAGATGCTCACCAGGTTTTAAAAGCAGAACAACTTTCTGCTGCCAAATAGTTAGAAACTCATCTTTCGTCAGCCTTATGAGTCCGGCTCCCGGATCGCCGACAAGAACAAATTTATGAGTGACTTTATAAACGACTATAAAATGTTGCAGTCCGTTATCCAATACGACATGGGCTATGCACGGCATTTGTTCCTTCATCAGATCTTCATATTCACCCGTTGCCCCATATGCTTGAAAGCCCAGCGTCTCAGCAGCCCGGACAAGACCAAGCATATTGGTACCGGAGGCATCAGTTTGGGTTAATTCACGGATATGGACTATATTGCTGTTCCCGCCATAATGTTTAAGAACGCTGAGCAATGATGCTGGGCCACAATCGATTTGGTCGTATTGGCGTACGACAGGATATTTTTTTAGAAAAGGAAGAACAAACTTCAACATATTACAAATCCGCCCCTTTTTTATTGTTTAAATGAATAAATTTTCCATCCTGAGAGTAGAATTGAAACAATTCTTTTTCCAGATTTCTGAATAACTCACGCCGAAAACCCGTTGCAGACTTCTTCGAAAATCCCCTGGCATGTCAGGCAAGGCGGAGCGGCGCTTGCCGTACCTTTCATAATAATTCATTTCTCTTCGCATGCATTCAACAAAAAGGATAAAGATACGGCATGTTCGCATGACTTTTCCCGGAGGCACGCCAAATAATCGTATGCTACTTCTCCACAAGTCTGTGCCGAAAATGCCCAAATGATTTTCAAGCCACGCGCAGTTTATAAAGGATTTTTTATCATCGGTTAACAGCAAATCTATTTTAAGATGAGCAAAGGCATCAGTCCATTTTTGCAGTTCAATTTCCAAATTGCTATCATGACAGGTTGAAAAAAAATACTGCGGAAAAACATGCACATCAGCATCCCCTGCAAGCAACCGTAACCAATGTGCATAAACAAAATTATTGCACCACGGGATATGGACCATTCTGGAGCGTGTCAGAAGTCGAACGAGGTTTACTTCTTTCGTGATTCCCCTTTTTATGCTGCCACGATATGTTATGATACTGCGATTCCGGTATTGAGGCTCCAGATGTTTGAACATGTTGAAAGCTGCTTTTGTATTTTCCGGAATAATTGAAAAAATTACAGCTTGTCCATTGGGTTTGAAGTTGTGCAAGTCGTGGAAATCAAAATTTGAGAGAAGGTGAGCTTGGTCGGCAAGAAAAGCGTCGTCGTCAATAACCAGGCATTTCTTTGAAAGGAGTCCCCTGCATTTGTAACTCTGCATTTTTCAACATAAAGATTGCACTTCCTTGCAATCTCCCCCCCGTTTTGCGTTTTTGTGTATTCTTCTAATCAATCCTTTTATGTAATGTGCATGGTGCCGGTTTGCAATAATGATCACAACCTAAATTAGATATAAATTCAAAAAATGCGAGGCGGTTTTCTTTTTTATGAAAACTTCTGATCTTTAAATCTAACCCGTTACAAAATCAATCTTTCACAGACAGCTCCGGATACGGCACATCATACCCTTTCACCGCATGCCAGATAATGCGATTAAACGTATCTTCTTCGATTCGATCCAGGTCATCCAGATCCTGTTCCATGGATTTTTTCGCCCAGTAAAGCGCGTCGCCTTCCAGGCTGCCAAGGGCCGGATTCAATTCGTCGAGAGGGATGTTGCTGGGCAATGCTTTGTACGGAGTAAAATCCGGTTTGTCCGTGAAGCAGTCCACCATCGGCTCTGCAGCGAGATCGAATTGGTTCATCGGTGGCAGGCCGAGAATGTTCTCCATCGTGCGCATCATGTTGATTTGCGAATAATAGGTAGAAATAACTTCACCTCGCTTCGTATACGGGCTGATTACCAATCCAACGGTGCGGTGACCGTCCACATGATCCAGTCCTGCCTGCGGATCATCTTCGGTGACAAAAATGCAGGTTTCTTTCCAGAATTTACTGTGCGAAATCGCCTCCACAATCCGACCCAGCGCCAAATCATTGTCTGCAACAGCAGCCCGCGGTGTCGGTCTGCCCGGACGCGTTCCGGATGTGTGATCGTTGGGCAGGAGCATGATGATAAAGTTGGGGAAATTGTTTTCTTTTTCGAAGGCCTTTAATTCTTTTATGAACTCCGCAGCACGGTAAACATCCGGCACTTTATTGGGGAAGCCCACAAAGGTCGGACACAGATAGGGTTCAAGTTGCGGCAGATTGGCCTTCGCCCGGATTTTTATTTTGTTGGTCCCGTTGAGAAAATCCTGATAAATCTCCGTGAAGGTCGCATTTTTCGGTTCAATCACGGCATCCACAAATTCGCCATAATCACGAAATGTCAACCCGTGTTTTAAAACGTTATCCCAGATAAAACCACTGCTCGCATACGCCAGTGCATCATCGCCGTCGTAAGGATAGCTGCGGGTGAAATCACCAAAGAATTTTTCGATATAATCGGTCACATAGGCTTCGTTGGTCCACTGGTGCCCGTCTGCGCTGAGAATGCCACTGCAGTAATAATTATCCATTAAAACATAGGTTTCCGCCAGTTTGTGATGATTCGGCGTGACGTCACGCCCGAAGTGCACGAGATCAGGATCGCCATTTCCCTGCGGTAGATCACCAAAGACCTGATCGTAGGTTCGGTTTTCTTTGATGATATAAACCACGTGTTCAAAGTGGGAGACGTGTGTCGGCACCTGCGGAACAGGCACTTTGCTTGCTGATTTATTTCGCGGCGTGCTCGCGACAAGCTTTTGTACAAACGTGTTATTCTCGTGTACAATTTTTGTCATATCTGCCAGGCTTTTCTTATCCGGCATCGGAATTATTGAAACCGTTCCCATATGATCGTGTGTATTATATCCGGCTCTGTGCGTACGCTGGTTCCGCGAACCGATGCCTTTTGCGTTCGCCACGAACAAAAAGTTTGCGTTATTGTTCAGGATAACCGACGCAGGATACCAGCCAGTGGGTATGTATCCAACCACAGCACTGGGTTTACCAGGCTGCACGACGCAAATCGCGTTGTCGGTCCCATTGGCCACGTACAGATAGCGCCCGTCCGGGGAAATTGCCAGGGCATTGGGGGCGCTACCAAATGGCAAATTGCTTTTCGAGCGAACGGAAATTTCTTCAATCACTTCATCGGTACTTGTATTGATCACAGAAACGATATCGCTGTTCGCGCAGGCGACAAACAGCCGTGTGCTGTCCGGACTGAGCAGCAAACCACTTGGATGCAATCCCACTGCAATACTTTTGACTTGTTGTTTTGAGGTCAGGTCGACTACCGAAACAGTCCCGTTATTGGCAATACCGGTTTTGGGATCGACCAGCACCTGACTGCCGGATGTATTGTACGTGGATTCACCTTTTTGCGGTCTGCGCCCGCCCCAATTGCTCACATAGGCTTTCGAAGCCGATGCGAGAACGACCTCGTAAGGGGCGATTCCCACCGGAATTTCGTGTACGGTTGTATCTGTCAAATCGACCACAGCCAGGGAATTGTTACGGCTCAAAGTGACGTAGATTTTATTCGCTTGTTCGTCCAACGTCAATCCACCCGGAACAGCATCACCGCCGATGACCGGATGGGGTAAGTTGATGACGCCTTTCCAGTGCAAAACAAGATTGTCATCTAACGCAGCAATGTGAATTCGATCCGTTGCATCCGTCATATAGAGTGTGCGTCCATCCGCTGCAGCACAAAGGCCGGTAAACGAGCTGCCTCGCTTTTTCAAGGCCAATGACTGCAAGATTGTCCGGTCTTTTATGCGGATAAGATCGAGCGATTTCCTGTTTTTTACGACGAGCAATTTCTGATCGTCGATCAGCGCCAGATCGACTGGCCGGCCGGGGAATTGCACCTGGAAGCCGGCAGGGCGTAATAATTGGTTGGTCGGCACCAGCACACTGCCGTCAGGTTGCGGTCCCACTTTGATGTGCTTCGCTTTTTCCTGAGATTTAGTAGCCGGGACAGAAATGAGCACAGCCAATACAACAAACAGGGCAGGAATCATGTTTCTCGACAGTACCATAATTTCGCTCCACGTTTTGAAATGAATTTGCGAGTAATTTTCGGATGTTCATATTGTTACAGGAAAACCATTTGGTTTTCGGGCCATCTCTTCTTTTCTTCAGCAGATGAAGATACAGATTTCAGGCAAAGGATGCCAAACCAATTTGATCCAGATTTCCCGGGACGAACGCCGGTACCGGCACGCTATTTGCAACATGAATTGTATTTTTTAAA
>QQUM01000383.1 GCA_008501545.1 Calditrichota bacterium | reverse complement strand
GGGAGATTTTCTGCTCATTAATTACCTCGTGTCCTGCGGTTCTTGATAAGGTAATACATGAGAAGATGCTGAGCAAACTGTTAAGTTAGATCAACCAAAAAAGTACCAAAGCTTGTGAACCAATACATGTCATATACAGGATATAATAACAGTTCGCGAACACATTAACAAACCTTTTATGACGACTTTTAGAGCATGTCAAGTATTATGATGGGGGTGTTTTATTTGCACGTTTAAATGATTCAACGTTGGGATTCCGAAAAACTTTCTACATCCCGGAAAAAATATTACTAAAAGTCCATGGAACTCATTATTTGAATGTATCGTTCCTAACTTTTGAAAAGCTTGCAAAATAGAAGTGAGTTTATTAAGTTAAGTCCATTTTAAACTATAGTATATTGCATGCAATAATACATTTATCTAATTTATGTTTCGACACTTAGAAGCCAAAAATTTCGACAGGTACAAATAAATCTCAATGACATTTCCAAAACATGGGCTCGTTTTTCTTGGATGTACCCAAAGATATCAATACGCTTCGGCATCGGAAAAAACAAAAGAGCTTAATTCTATTATACAGTATTGGTCAGAACAAAAATCACGATTCCAACTTTCTTCCGTAAGTTTTCTTGTGGCACAAAGTGTTGCATCGCCTTTGGCATCCTTGATTGAAAAATCGGGGAAAGAGCTGGCTTGTTTTCTTTTGCCATCTGCGAACACATGTTTCCATGCGGTAGCGAACATCGTGAACAATCTGCAATCTCTCAATGATGTATCATCCTTTCTCGTTGTAAATTCCGCCTACTTACCAAGCTCATCGAATATTACTACGCTCCTTAAAAACGATCAGGCAGATCAACAAAAGCTACTATTTTTAAAAGGTGACAAGTCCCATTATGTTCATTATCCGCGCCTTGTCACTTCCCTTGATGGTAATTTAATTGGTTCCGTTGAAAGAGTGACTGTTGGGATTAGCCGGACTTTAGCTGCTTTTTATACCCATACGGATAGAGGAAGTGAGCTACCTGCAAATCGGGCATTGAGCTTGGCGCTGGATTTTATAGGCAATAAAAATGCCGTTAAATTCAGCCTGAGCAAATTGTATGATTATCTGGAAGCCGGCCAAAGTTTGACCAGAAGCATGCTCGATAAGTTCTTTTCAGCGCATGATCGGATCATTCAAATGGTGAATGGGCGGAAGTTGACAGGCGCAGAAATTGAAAAAACATCATCTGTTGATCTTGGCGTCTATCTGACTTCAGGTGAATTGTTGCAAAAAGGATTGCACATTCTCGCAAACAACCAATCTGCGAGTGGATTTTATCTCGATTTACCAGGTGCATTGGCGACACTGGCAGATACAAGAATTGAGGCGTTGCATATACAACCAGAAATGCTGGAAAACAATCTGGTTGAAGCAATTTATGATAAAAAATCCCGGTTGCAAAATGATCCAAATCAGGATACGGTACAAATGGGCATGAAACGGCGGCATAAGTTTGCAGACAACGGGAACAACAGGTTAAGAACATGGCTTTTGGAAGCTTTTGGAAGCGACAAGGCACTTATAAAAGAAAAATATGATTTCATACGTTTTGCAATAGATTTGTTCTATGACCATTTTGGGGAAGGTGAATTAAGCATTGGCCGATCTGCTGCCCCGGTCTCGATTCTCGGTAGACACCTTGAAGATTTTGGTGGTATGATAAACGCAGCTGCAATCAGTCGCGAATGTTTGGTATTAATCCGGCCGACAACATCCGGGAAATTAAGAATTCGATCTCCTCATCCAAACCAATTTGGTAATTCCAACGTCGATATATCAGATATGCTTGCCGATCTGGAAAAAAATTACATATGGAAGCAGATTGAGCAAAACAAGAAAGTACAACATTTTGTGTCTACACAGCAGCAGAAGTGGATGAGCGTTTTTATGCAACAATACTTCGTTCATTGTCACTCGGTGCAATTCCAGTTTCAAAGGGTGCGGACGTTTTAATCATCCATAACCTGCCGGAGAATGCTGGCTTTAATATGAAAATAAATCTTGCTTTTTCTTTGATGAAAGCTTTGTTATGTCAGGCAAAAAAAGAAGCTGTTGATCAGCAAATGTACGGATTTATTTGCGATGTCTTCTCATTCCTTGATGATGATATTCCATTACGTGAGATTACGACCATCGCCTGCGCAAAAGCGGGCAAGATTTTACCTGTCCAATTTTCTCCAATTGCCACCGCACGGCAAACACAATTCCCTGATGCTTGTCGTTTGTTATTTTGCCATTCCGGTGTCACAAATGAACAAAATGCGGATTTTGCCCACATCACCCATCGACATCGTGAGAGCGTAATACGCGGATTGCAAATTCTTAATGAGAAATATCAGAAGAAAGATATCAAAATTGACCATATACGCGACTTACTGCCGAAGCGTTTGCATCTCGATACGGACGGCTTTTATGAGTTAATAAGACTTGTACCGGAGCACTTGACGGATGCGCATTTTCTCAATCAAACTGGTGGCACGAGCAGCAATGGTAATGACCAGACGAAAACTGTAGCGCAGCTTATTCCAGCTCGCAATATTTTAGTATATATGATTGGTGAATATGCTCGTTGCCGCGAATTAATTGTACGATTAAATATGAGTGATACCGAAGGGGCGGGGCGGTTGTTGCGCATATCCCATGATGGTGAACGAGTTGCTGTACGCAAAAACGGCCGGCTGGAGAAATTTCGGCTTCACTACACAGATGAATTGCTTACAGATTTGCAGAAAATAGCTGCGCAAAATCCAGAGTCTGTCCCGGTTTATGAACAATCGGGTTCTGTCCAAACGAGTTCACCCGAGATTGATGAGTTGGTCGATTTACTTCATTCGATAAACGGCGTCCTCGGAGCGCATATTTGGGGATATGGCGCAGCAGGTGGTGCGCTGGCTCTTGTTGAAAAAAATGTCGTTGATGTTTGCATCGAACGGCTTGAGAATGAATATTATAAACCGCGTGGTTTTGAAAAGATGGTTTTTGGATCCCGGCCGGTATCCGGCTGTGGTGGGATCCATTTTTCTGCTGTTGAACTCCAGGCAATCGAAAACTAAGAGATGCTTGTGGTTCATGTGAATTCTAAAATACCAGATGGAACACTGAATGATATACAGTGGATTCCATTTGTTACTAATAGTCTATTGTTATTTTATTTCATTGCGCTTGCGGCATGTTCAAATGAAACGCCAACCAGACTGGATCAATCGTCCGAAGAATGGTCATGGGAACTTGTGAATAAATTTCACCATGATTCATTAGCTTTTACACAAGGCCTACTCGTATATGATGGCTACATTTATGAAAGTACAGGACTCTATGGCCATTCATCGATTCGGAAAGTGGATATTGAATCGGGAAAAATAATTCAAGAACGTACACTGCCTGGAAATGTATTCACAGAACGACTTGCACGCGTTGAAAACAAATTCATACAGTTGACCTGGCTAAATTACCTTGGCTATGTATATGATGTAGATTCTCTACAAGAAATAAATAAGTTCCATTATGACAGACAAGGGTGGGGGATTACATTTGATGGTTTCGATTTAATCATGAGTGATGGTTCTGATACATTATTCTATTGGGATGCCGGGTCGTATGAAGAGAAAAATGCCCTTGCAGTTACATCGGATGGCAAACCTGTCCAAAGGTTGAATGAATTAGAATTTATCAACGGCTATATTTGGGCGAATATTTGGAAATCTGATTCAATCGCGGTTATTGACCCGGAAAATGGCCATGTTGAAACATGGCTCGATATGAGTGGTATACTTGATTCCGGTGAACGAACAGATACGGCAGATGTATTGAATGGAATTGCATGGGATGAAGAAAAGCAGGCTATATATATCACCGGGAAATTATGGCCACATGTTTTTCAAATACGTGTTACTGGACCAGAAAACAGGTTATAGAAAGCGACCATTTTAATTATGTACAAAATTCAATATCAAAAACTTTCACTGATTTTCTTGTTATTATTTTTGTGTTCTATGAATCAACTCTTTGCACAACCTGGATCAGAGCGCCAGGAATTACGTGCTTTTATCAGTGCAAAAGGGATGTATGATGATGGCCTTTATCAATTGGCTTCAGAAAAATTTATCGATTTTGTGGATACTTACCCACAAAGTTCGTACGCGCCTCAGGCTTTGTTTCTTTGTGCAGAAGCAAATTTTCATCAACGATTATTCGATGCAGCGATAGAACATTATAGAAGATTATTGCAAAACTATTCGGCAATGGAATTTCGTGATCAAGCACAATTCCGTGTAGGGCAGTCACTTCATTATTCACAAAGGTATAGTGAGGCAATTAGAGCGCTACGCACTTTTCTTGAAATTTATCCACAATCGCCACTCGCCGATCAAGCGCACTATTGGCTTGGTGAATCATTATATGAAGTGAATGATTTTAATAATGCATTGCAGGAATATGCAATTGTCCTCGCTCGCTATCCCAATAGCACGATCGTTGATTATGCGCTATATTCCGCTGCATGGATTTATGAACAAAAAAAAGATTACCAACGGGCGAAAGCAGCATATAATAAATTATTAAGTGAGCACAGTACAAGTGCGCTTCGGCCACAAGCCGAATTCCATCTGGCTTTCAGTTATTACGGTTTGAATGATTATAAAAACGCACTTGTGAAATTACAAAATGCTATCGCAGAGAATCCTGGCTCTGAACTTGTGCTCCAGGCAAAATTTTTAATCGCAGAATGCCATTTTAAATCGTCACGATTTAAAGAAGCGGCTGAGGCTTATCAGGCGATTATAAAGCAAGGCAACAGCCGTTTTGTCGATGATGCGTTGTACGGCTCGGGTTGGTCTGCGATGGAACAAAAAAACTATACAGACGCAATTGCATCGTTTAAGCAGCTCATTGAAGAATTTTCCCGAAGTGAATTATTGCCATCAGCCTGGTTTCAGCTTGGAAAAGCGCATCTTAACTCGAATCAACCAGATGAAGCACGTCTGTGTTTTGAAAAGGTTCGTACTGATTTTCCACGGTCAGAAGAAGCCGGTCCTGCGCTTTATGAAATCGGAGCACTCATTTTTGCTGTAAATAAATACAGTAATGCATTAAATGTTTTTAGTGAAGTACTGGAAAACTACCCAAACTCATCTGTTGCAGAGGACGCATGCTTTATGTCCGGTGAATGTCTGTATACAGAAAAAAAATATTTGCAATCAGAAGAACGCTACCAACAAGTTGTGGAAAATTATCCGGCATCTGACCTTACACCTAAAGCGCTGCTAAAGTTGGGGCGATCGCGTTTTCAACAGAAAAAATACATTGCTGCAATTGCTGTATTCAAACAAATACTTTCAGAATATGGATCCCACGAGAATGCAGTAGCTGCGCAATATTGGATTGCAGAAAGCTATTTCAAGCATGGAGATATCGCGAGTGCTGAAGCAGGGTATACGCTCGTTTTACAAAAATGGCCGGATAGTGAATTTGCCGCAAAAGCACGTTACGGACAAGGGTGGGCACGTCTGCAGCAAAATCAATATCAGGATGCTGCTGCATCTTTCCTGCTTGCAGCCGACAACAAAACCGGAACCGAAATTGACACGGATGCGCTTCTGCGTGCGGGGGATGCGTTTTATAATTTAAAGCAGTACGGAAAAGCCGAGGCATCGTACAGAAGAGCATTAGCCAGGGCAAGTCGCCGCGAAGATCAGGCTGAAGCCACATTCCAGATTGGGATGTGCGCTTTTCGTCAAGGGAATCTGGATGAAGCAATACAATCCTTTAAACAAATCTCACAACGCTTTTCAGTATCAAAATACACCAATCATGCATTGTATATGATTGGACGTAGTCATTTTCGCAAAAGCAAATATGCTGATGCTCGTCAGGCATTTCAGAACGTCTTATCACGACCACTTCCAAATGAGTACGTCGATGATGCGCATTATGCCATTGGTGACGCCTGGTATAATGAAGGAAACTATGCACGGGCTATTTCTGCATACCAAAATGTGATTGATTTGCATCCCGGCAGTGAGCTCATGGATGATGCGGTTAGCGGTATCCAATATTGTCTCATGCAGCAGCAAAAGTATGATGCAGCCCTGGCATTTTCAGATAAATACATCGCACGCAATCCGGGATCTGAAATGGCCGCTGATTTGCAATTTAAAAAAGCAGAGTTACTTTATAACCTGCGTAAATTTTCCGAAGCGGCGAAGAATTTAACGAACTTTTTAAAAACTATCCTCAGCGTGCTGCTGCACAAGCTGCCTTGTTTTGGGTTGGAAAT
>QQUM01000182.1 GCA_008501545.1 Calditrichota bacterium | reverse complement strand
GAATGGCGACACGGATGTTAACAGTCAAAAACGATTTGCCTTTGGCGGCGTGGAACCGCAACCCGGGTACACTCACATACTTGCAACACCTGTAACAACCAACAAAATCAGGTTTTCATCAACGCACCGCCCCCATTTTCATATTGGCGAATTCCGCATTTTTGCGCCCAATGCGGCGGGTTATCCTGAAGATGCAACATCTGAATCGGCCGACACGGATGTTGCAGGCTTGGTCAATTATACCCGCGACGCTTCAACGACCATTGCCGCAAGCGGACAATATGTTGTCAATGGCCGAAATACCGATCCTGAAAATGTGGGTGATGGCCAGGTGGCGGCATCGGGTAAAAGCTGGATTGCCCAGGCAGAGGGGGAGAAATGGCTGGAAATTACGCTATCTGAAGCAAAAGAAATAGGCTGTATTCAGTTTACCAACGGTTGGAAATCCGGTGATGGCTGGAATGCATTGATCAATAACTACAAATTGAGCTATCACGACGGAACGCAATGGGTGGAATTTGCCAGTTTTGATGTGGCCAATGGCGCCGACTTTTCTGAAGAATACCACACCTACGGATTATTGTGGACCGAAACCGAATTTAAATTTTATTTTGACGGTGAAGAATACTATGGTGATACCCATACGCTTTGTCACAATGAAACAAATATCTTTTTGAGTCTGGCCATTTTAGATAAAGGCTGGGCCGGCGAAGTGACCGACGCTATTGACGGCACGAGCATGAAAGTTGATTACGTGCGGTATTTTCAGGCAAAATAATTATTACTTAAGTAATAATTTTGCAATTCACCCCGCTCAAAGGCAGCGGCGCTTAATCGAAAAGTAACTCCATGTTTAAGCAGGCTATTAGCTGTTGGCTTTTAGCTTACCAATAGCCAATAGCCAATAGCCAACAGCTAACAGCTAACAGCTAAAAGCTAAAAGCTAAAAGGTTATATAACTAAAAAATAGTTACTTAAAAGAAGTTATAAAAATCCAAAATGTGTTTGAAAACCTGTAAATCCATTCATCTTGTCAGGATAGAATTAGAAAGGAGCTTTCAAAGGTCAAAATTTAAAAAGGTGACAATGCTTTTCATAGCAGCAGTCCTCAGCATGCTGTCATCCTGTTCCGATCAAAATCCGTAATACACACCAGATGATTATTCACTGGCAAAACACTACGCAGCGCCGGACTGGTTTCGTGATGCAAAACTTGGCATTTATTTTACATGGGGACCGTATACAGTCGCGGATTACGAGCAAAGGCGACGGGACAAACTAACCGGCGCTCCCTGGCTAACGGATGACACCATCTCTAAATGGAGCTGGTCATATATTAAAGGTTTGCAAATTAAACCGGCAAAATGGGTTGTGCATGATTTTATCGATATCGTTTCTAAAAATGGGCAATTATTGCTGAATATATCACCAAAATCAGATGGTTCAATTCCTGAAGACCAGCGCGCTGTTCTTAAAAAGCTGGGTGAGTGGATGAAGGTGAATGGCGATTATGTTCAATCCTGGAAACAAGAACATGACGGATTAAAAATCACGCTTAAAATGAACGCTCCGAAGCAAATTGCCTATGCGTTTAAGGTTCGGTGAACGCAATTGGAAATGCGGTTTTTTCAGTGCCTGATTATGCCAAAAGGGAAGAGTATTGGAGACTGTACATTGACTCTGGCATAGCAGGGGACTGAGTTAATCCCCGCAGCGAATAGGCAAAATAATTTAGGGCAAGATTATTAAAAATCATTTTGCCCTAAATTATCTTGCCTTTAAAATAAATTAGTTAACCTTTAAAATAACGTATTGGAGCCATTATCCTATGAAGACAAAAACTTTTTTCTGGGGATTAATCATAGCGATTTTTCTCTGCCTGACCAATTTGTCCTTTGCTCAAAAGAAAATCGGCGTTGAATTGCCCGATTATATCGCGCCCAAAGATCGAATATGTTTTGCACTCTACACGGTGCATGAAAACACGCTGAAGCTTACCGCCCAGTTTTATCCCATTAAAGACAATGAACCTGTTGTTGCCATCCTGCAAATAAAGGAACAAAACAAGTGGGTAAATAAGGACACTGCTGATATCATTTATCCCGGATATACCGCTCCATTTCGAATTGAAAACTGGGATGACAGCAAAGAACAAAAATACAGAGTTGCCCACAACAACAAGGCGTTTTACGAAGGCATCATCCGTAAAAATCCGCACGACAAGAATGATTTTGTCATGGCGGTATTTACCGGCAATACCATTTATCCACAGCACGGCGGCGATATTCCACGCACAGACATTGTTGAAAATCTAAAAAAAGTTAAGCCGGATTTACTGTTTTTTTCCGGAGATCAGGTGTATGATCATGCTGATCACTACCTGCATTGGCTGAAGTTCGGTCGGGATTTTGGCGAACTCATTCGCAATACACCCACCATCTGCCTGCCGGATGATCACGACGTGGGGCAATACAATATCTGGGGTGTTGAGGGCATTCAGTGCGACGAGCGCAATGGCAGAATGGGTGGCTACTTCATGCCGGTCGAATATGTGAAAGAAGTGGAGCGCGCCCAAACCAGCCATCTGCCCGATCCTTACGATCCAACGCCCGTTAAACGCGGTATCGGTGTTTATTATACCGACTTAAAATGGGGAGGATTGAGTTTCGCCATTCTTGAAGACCGCAAGTTCAAATCAGCGCCCGCCGAATTTGTCATTATCGATGGAAAACCAACGGATTCTGTTTTTGATCCGGCAATCGACACCCGCCAGTTTGATCATCCTGATGCAAAGTTGTTGGGCGACCGGCAGTTAAAATTTCTGGAGGATTGGACAGCCGACTGGACTTATGCCGAAATGAAAACTGTGCTTTCGCAAACCATTTTTGCCCAGGGTAATAATTATTCCGGCAAGCATGAAAGAGAATTGTTGGGCGATTTCGACACCAACGGCTGGCCACAGGTAGGTCGCAACCGGGCGCTGTCGGTCATCCGCAAGAGTTTTGCCTGCAGGGTGGCCGGCGACCAGCACCTGGCCACGGTGATTCACCACGGCATCGATGAGTGGAACGGCGCGGGTTATTCCTTCTGCTGCCCCTCCATCGCCAACTACTGGACGCGCTGGTGGGATCCCAAGAAGCCGGGCAAAAACCGCAAACCCGGTGCGCCCCACTACACCGGCGAATTCATCGACGGTTTCCACAACAAGATCACGATGCACGCCACCGCAAATCCAACTGTTGAAGAAAGAGCGCAGGGCGGCAAACTGTCCACACGCGCTGCTGGATTCGGCCTGGTGAAATATGAAAAATCCGCGCGTACCATCACTTTTGAATGCTGGCCGCGCAATGTGGATATCACCGATCCTGCCAGCAAGCAGTACGAAGGATGGCCGATCACCATTTCCCAAACGGATAATTTTTCTATTAAAAGCGGCTATGAACTGCCCAAACTAAAAATATCCAAAGATGATCAGGTAGTAACCATAAGAAACGCTTACACCAAAGCGATTTGCTCTTCGTTGCGAATCAATGGCAAGACGTATCAGCCAAAAGTTTTAAATAAAGGCGCTTATGATATTTTAGTGGGGGAAGGGGCTGCCGTTCAATATTTTTATGAGGTGCGAGCAAAATCTTCTAATAAAGAAACGATAAGTGTTAAATTTGAATAGCCTGTAAAATAAAAGTAATTGTTTCGCCACTAAGGCACAAAGCATCCAAGGGGCACAAATAATAATTTTGTGAACCTTTGTGTCCTTGGGCCTTTGTGGCACTTTATTCCAAGTGATAAACAAGTGTGGGGCGCGGAGACTGGAGCTTATATTTTCAGAAAAATAAAATAATCTTTTATTGTTTCGAAATCAGTTGTTTTTTTGGGGTGGGGGTGCTCAAGTAAAAAATGGCAAAATAATTTAGGGCAAAATGATTAATTTAAAAAATGATTTTGCCCTAAATTATCTTGCCATTAAAAACCTCTTTAATTACAACTAAGAATCTTTTCCTATACCTTCTATTTCCAGACTTTAATTACATCGCCAGATCAGATTTTTCACTCAGTTTTGTGGCCAACCCATTACCAACGAAAATCAAAATGCCCTGAATGATGAGTTGGTCATAGAATGGAATTCCGATCAGGTTCAAACCATTTGTCAATATAGCCAGAATGCCAACGCCCAGAATGGTGCGCGTTATCGAACCTTCCCCGCCGAACATGCTGGTGCCCCCCAAAACCACACCGCCGATGATAATGAGCAAAATTGTATCACCCACACCGGGAATTGCGTTTCCCAGATTGGCGATGCTGATAAATCCTGCAATGCCAGCCAGCAAACCGGAAACTAAATACACACTCATTTCGATCAATCGAGTTTTAATGCCGGCATATCGCGCAGAATCGCGATTGCTACCAAACAGGATAACTTTGCGCCCCCAGGTTGTTTGCGTTACGAATATTGAACAAACAATCGCAATCACGATGCTGACGAACGCAACGCTCGGTATGCCAAGGATTGAGCTGAAACCAAAGTCAACGAGCGATTCCGGAGTTCCTTTTACCGCGATGCCCTGGGATTGCCAAAAAGCGATCCCGCGTGCAACAAGCCCAGTGCCCATGGTTGTGATGAACGGATTCAGACCGCCATAGCCAATTAACAATCCGTTTATCATACCAAAAGTCAGCCCAACTGCAACCGCTGCAATGAATCCTAAAAACACGCTCTGTGTAACCAGCATCACCGTGCCCGCCACGACCGCGCCAGCGCTAACCACTGTTGAAACGGATAAATCGATTCCGCCTGTGAGCAATACCATGGTCTGACCAACCGCAGCAATGAGAATGACGGCATTGGCAGACATGATTGCTTGCATGTTTCCGCCAGTCAGAAAAAACGGCGAAAACAATGAAAACGTAATCAGCAAGCCAAATATAATTGGAATTGATGGATGCGTTTTTGCGATATTTAGTGGAGCTTTTAAAAGCTTGTTTCCGGTCATTTTATTTCTTTCAGTTTTTACTGTTCTTTCGGCGCGCCCCAGATTGTACTTTTATTGGCTTCGATATTTTCGGTTGTATAAAACTTGCCTGGAATGACCGTATTTTCATCGACAGCTTCACCCTTGATGAGCTTAAGCGCCAGTTGCACGGCTGTTTCGCCGGTTGCATGGCAATCCATAACCGTGATACCATCAGCCGTGCCTTTTGCAACGGAAATATAGCCGTCATAACTGCCGTTGACTCCAACGACGATGACATGCCCATCTTCGCCGATTTTTTTCAGCTTTCCCATATCTGTGAGAACGGTTTCAATGCTCGGAACCTGTGTATCGGTGGCGGCAAAAATCGCCCGTATTTCAGGATTGGCCTGAAACGCATTTTGCACAGCCGCAAGGGCTTTGTCCGATGACCAGTCCGTTGGCATTTGGATGATCTTTGCATTTGGCAACACTTTTAATGCATCATTAAAACCTTTGCTTCGGTCGATGCCGTTCTGGTCGTTCAACGCGCCAAGCAGCTCAAGGATGAGAATTTCTCCGGATTCATCTTCTAACTGTTCCGCCACATATTTACCGCATTCAAAGCCGTCAAAGTGGGAGTCGGGACCGACAAACACATTAACCGCCTTGCTGTCCGGTAAGTCCCGGTCATAAGCAACGATGGGAATGCCGGCTTTATCGGCTTTGCGCAGGGCGTGGTCGATGGTATTCTGATCGACTGCGCACACGAGAAGGGCGTCTACCTGCTGAGTAATCAACGATTGCACTTGTGAATTCTGAAGCTGCGGATCGCCATCTGCAACCACTTCGATGACCTTGATGCCGTGTTTTTCGGCTTCCGCTTTAACGCCGTCGTTGGTGGCGACGCGACTTTCAAAAAGCTGGTCGACGGAGAGGCCGATGGTTATTTGTTTTTTGCTTTCTGTGCATGATAAAAACATTGTCACAGCTAACGCTGTTGTCAAAATTAATGCGATTGTTTTCTTCATTTGTTGATTCCTCCTTTATAGCATAATAATTTCAAATAGAAACAGGTCGTTATATTTAACGCAAAGGCGCGGAGACGCTGAGAAGCGCAGAGTTTTTAATGCTTTTCTCAGCGAATCTCTGCGCCTCGGCGTTAAATAAATTTAAGTTTAAATAAAACTCTACCACACCTTCCGTATTCTCATCGCTTTATGTTCCAGCACAAGTTTGGTTTGTCTCGCAACAGAAATCCTGTCAATGATAACCGCTGTCAGCAGCACAAGCCCGCGGACGATGTCATAAATGTAGGGTGATGCATTTAACAGATTCAAACCGTTGTTTATCAAAACAAGAAAAAGCGCCCCG
>QQUM01000051.1 GCA_008501545.1 Calditrichota bacterium | reverse complement strand
TTTGAGTTTTTAGCGCCAAAAGGTACACAATGGGATGCAGCCATCGACGAAACAATCTATCCCAAACCGCCACTGCCTAAACCGGGAAAGTACTTTAATACCCAACCAGGGACGGCTTCAGCAACTCCAACGCCAGAGACAGCTATTGAAAAGATATTTCCTGAATTTACAAATGAGTTCTTTGGCGCATTCGGTAGCAACAATTGGGTGGTTTCAGGAGATCACACAGAAAATGGTGGCGCACTCGTGTGCAATGATATGCACCTGAGTATCTCGATACCCAATACGTGGTACCGCCTGACCCTTGCGCTGGAAGGCGTAAATGCGATGAACGTCACTGGTGTTTCCCTTCCGGGTGTACCGTTTATCGTCACAGGAAGCAACACGAACATTGCCTGGGGTTTTACAAACTCCTATGGTGACTGGAGTGATCTGGTCGTTCTGGAAATGGATGAAAACGATCCAAACAAGTACAAAACACCAGCCGGCTTGCAACCATTTACAGAATACAATGAGATTATTAAAATCAAAGACGCCGCAAACGATACGATGCACATTGAAGAAACAATCTGGGGGCCGGTGATCGACCGCGACTATCTCGGACGCAAGCGTGCTTACCGTTGGGTTGCTCACACCGATCAAGGTGTCAATGTCAATCTTTATGATTTAGAGCAGGCTGGCAATGTCAATGAAGCACTGGCTGTCGCCGCGAGAAGCGGCATTCCGGCGCAGAATTTTGTCACCGGCGATCGTTTCGGGAACATCGCCTGGACCATCGTCGGTCCGATTCCGCGCCGCAAAGGGAACGCCGGCCGCTACCCACAGTCCTGGGCAAACGGGAAGAACGGATGGGATGGCTGGCTCTCACCCGCCGAACGTCCCAAAGTCGTCAATCCGCCATCAGGACGTATCTGGAGTGCCAATGCACGCGTCGTTGGTGGCCAAATGGGTGATAAAATTTATGACTACTATAATTTCACATTAGGCGCACGAAGTCAGCAAATTCGGGACAACCTGATGGCAAAAGACATGTTTGTGCCTGCGGATATGATTAAAATCCAGCGTGATCATCGAGCGGTTTTTCTTGAACCGTGGCAAAAATTGCTTCTGGAAATTCTCGACGAAGATGCGCTCAAGGACCAGCCGGTCCGGAAAGAATTTCGTCAGGAAGTGAAAAATTGGGGTGCGGTGGCAAGTCCAGGCTCCGTTGGATTTCGTCTGGTTAAAAACTTTCGCCACACGCTTGCGAGAGCATTGTTCGATCCAATGCTTGCACACGTGAAAGAAAAAGATGGACGATTTAATTATATAAGTAAAATCATGGCCCACCATGAACAAGCGATGTGGGATCTGGTTACACAAAAACCGGATTACCTGCTCGTTCCCGGATTTTCATCATGGCAGGAATTGTTCCTTGCACAAGTGGATAGTGTAATTTCGGCGACGGGTACGCCGCTTTCAGCACATCCCTGGGGTGAAGAAAACACCTTTACGATCCAACATCCATTCAGCCGTTCAATACCAGCACTCAGCAGTTGGTTGGATATTCCATCACAAGCACTTCCCGGAGGCATGCATATGCCTCTGCTGCAAACGAGACGTCGTGGAGGCCTCATCGGCGCTTCAGAGCGCTTCGCTGTAACACCCGGACGAGAGAACGAAGCCTACATGCATATGCCAACCGGCCAATCCGGGCACCCACTTTCGCCATTTTACAATAAAGGGCATGAGGCATGGGTGAACGGTGAGTTGACACCATTTTTACCCGGTGAAAAACAGTATGAATTGCGTTTAGTGCCAAGCAATTAGCCGAAATTCGCTAGAATTGGTGCTTCCAAAAGCCAGAACTCTGACGAGTTCTGCTACGATGGACGGCCAGCTAGAATGAGTTCATGCGTAGCCGAATTCGCCAGAATTCGGGATAATGCTCTGACGAGTTCTGCTACGATGGACGACCAGCTAGAATGAGTTCATGCGTAGCCGAATTCGCCAGAATTCGGGATAATGCAGACTTTAAAACTATACGATAAGAATTGAAAATGGGGGCAAAATGAGGCAATCAACTAAATACAAAGGCCGTAATAATTATCTCAAACGGTTACCTGCAGCGTATTATCAAGGTCAAGCGTATGTTCACTGGACGATGACGATTGAAGATAGAAAAACAGGTTGGCTTTCTCGGGCATTTTACTACGAATTCAAAGAAATATTAATCCACACCCTCTTTCGCTACGCTATGTGTAGTCCTGTTTACTGCTGCATGCCCGATCATATTCATATCATGCTGATGGGGATCGAGACAGGTTCTGATCAAAAAAAAGCCATGAAATATTTTAGAAAGCATTTGAATGTGCTTCTGAAACCATTTAATGTTAAATTACAAAAACAAGGCTATGATCATGCTCTACGGAATGATGAGCGCATAGAACCCAAGTTTATAAAAGTTGTTGATTATATTATTAAAATTCCGGAACGAGCCATATTGAGCTTCCAAGTAGCTGAATTCGACAGAATTCAGACTGGAAAATTGAGGAGCAGCAAGTCATGTAGTATCTATTTAATAAGAATTGGAATTTAAATACGTATACTGTAATTTCCCCAATATGGAAATTTTGCCCACAGAGCAACAGGAGGAAGAAATGGCAAAAAATATCATTCTTTGTGCGGACGGCACCGGAAACAAAGGGGGCTACTCCCCGGATAGCAACGTCTACAAAATCTACAAATCGGTTGATGTGCACGATGACGGGAATCCACAAATAAAGTTCTATGATAACGGGATCGGCACGGGAAACAACAAAATCTGGCGCACTCTTTCCGGAGCTTTTGGTTTTGGTTTTAAAAGAAATGTCTGTGACCTGTATTTGTTTTTAGCAAGAAATTACGAACCCGGCGATCGGGTTTATCTTTTCGGCTTCAGCCGCGGCGCAGCAACGATTCGCGCCTTCTCTGGTTTTATTCATGCCTGTGGATTGATGAAAAACACTGATGCACACGGTAAAAGCATATCTGATGAAAAAATCAAAGAATACATGCATGATGCGTACAAAGCATATAAAAAGTCGAAAAGCATACCCGCACTCGCAAGAAGGTTTCGGGAACACAAAAATTCCCACGGTGTAATCGACATCGAGTTCATTGGTGTTTGGGATACTGTATCCGCTCTTGGTTTTCCTGAAAAATGGGACATCACCGGCATTGGTGTTTGGGTGCTGAATGCGCTTTTCAAATCCCTGGATTTCATAACCGACGTCATTTTTCCGCACCGGTTTTATAATTACGAACTCACCGATAATGTCAAATATGCCTGCCATGCTTTGGCAATCGATGACGAACGGTTATCCTTTCTGCCAAAAGTATGGGATGAGACGAAAAGAAAAGAGGGTACAGTTGAACAAGTCTGGTTTGCGGGTATGCACTCCAACGTTGGTGGAGGTTACGCACGCAATGGTATGGCCAATGTCGCCCTTTACTGGATGATGGAACGTGCTCACAACAGACAGTTAGCATTTAAGAACGGCGCAATAAAGCAAGTTTACGGAAGCAGCCATGTCAATGGCCGTATGTACAATTCTCGTGATGGTCTGGCTGTCTTTTACCGCTACCACCCGCGTCCCATTTCACAGCTTTGTGAAAAAAAACTCACTGGCCGCGTGAGAATCCATACCAGTGTCCTGCATCGACTGAAGCGGCAAACAGGCAATTATGCACCGGGAAACTTACCGGATAATTTCACGATAGTCGGTGATATTGAAGGTGAAAACGGCCGCCCTTTGGAGTTCTCGAAATCAGCGGAGTGGCGAAAAAACAAAAAATCTGCAAACCGGTGGATTGTCCTGCGCAAATGGTTGTATGGCATCTCACTGGAAACAATTCTGTTTGTGCTGGGAACTGCCGTTTATTTTTGGGTCAAACCACCGGCGATCCCATCGGAGCAATCGAAAAATTGGCTCATGCAGCAAATCAGTGATGTTTTAGAGTATGTGCTACCAAAAATGTTCGATGGAATTATTTCTTTTGCAGTTATACTGCATCCACACTATTTTTGGATATGCCTGATTTTTGTGATCATTTTATGGATAGCAAGCAAGATCGCATCGAAAAAAACAATACAATTAAATGAAAAAATGCGGGCAATTCTACTTGAAGCGACTGCGAAGGCTGCAAAAGAAAAATAAAGATTTGCGTGCGAATGGAACGATAGACTTTGTTTATTGATAATGTTTTAAATAAATATTTTTCATAATTTTTATTAAAAAATTAGCATAAATTCACCTTGCAATATTGAATGATATTTACTAATTTTAGCCTCAACTAAGAATTACCCTAAAACAATATCATGGAGAAATTTGATGAAAAAACTGGTACTCGTTTTATTGGCGTTACTTTTCGTTACAGGTGGTGCTTTTGCACAATCCGACATCGGTTTGAAAGGCGCTGGTCTCCGTCTCGGCCTTGTTGATCCTGATGTTATAGATAGTACAATCGGATTTGAAGGTATTGCTGATCTCGGTACTATCAATCAATTCGCATTGGAAGCCAGCATTCTTTATTGGTCAAAATCTGTTGGTGCTGCATCTGTTCGTGATTTAGCCTTTGGCGCAACGGGACGTTATTTTTTCGAAATGGAAGACAGCCCAATAAAGCCTTTCGCTTCCGCCGGTGTTGGTATCCACATGTTTAAGACTGAAGTTGATTTTGATTTTGGTTTTCTTGGTTCCGGCTCAGAATCAGTGAGTTCTACTGAATTTGGTATCAAAGTTGGTGGTGGTGCGAATTATGAACTCAATGAAAAAATGACCTTAACAGGTGAAGTTTCATACCATCTTGGCGATGCAGAGCAGTTTAATATTCTTGGCGGCATATTGTATCATCTTGGTGATTAAAAATTATCTCTATAAACAAAAAAAGCGCTATTAAAGCGCTTTTTTTGTTTGGAGTCATAACTCAAAATCGATTACACTTTCAAGACCTTGTTCATATTCCCCGACGCAAATCCATCCAGGTCCACAGTCACATAGATATAGCCTATCTCCCGAAATCGTCCCGTTATTCGCTCCCTGTTTTCGTTCGCGATAAGTTGTGCCAAATCATCGACCGGCACTTCAATTTTCGCCGTTTTGTCGTAGTGCCGAACACGGCAGTTTCGAAATCCCAAATCGCGTAGATACATCTCCGCTTTTTCAACTTGCGTCAAGGCTTTCAGCTCAATAGGCTGGCCGTATGGAAAACGGGATGACAGGCATGGCATCGCTGGTTTATCCCAGTTTGGCAAGCCAAGTTGTTTTGCTGCGCTTCGAATATCGTCCTTCGTAAAGCCAGCTTCTTTCAGTGGGGAAACAACGCGTTGTTCTTTGTTTGCACGCAAGCCTGGACGATAGTCACCAAGATCATCGGCGTTTGTTCCATCAAGCACACAGGCAAAACCTTCGCTTTGTGCGATGTCCTGCAATTTTGAATACAATTCGGTTTTACAAAAATAACAGCGATCAGAAGGATTGGACTTAAACTTCAAATCATCGGTTTCATTCGTCTCGACGATCCGGTAATTCACACCGATATGCTTCGCAAGATCGATTGCTTCATCCATCTCGCGCTGCGGTAAAGTCGCTGATGCACCGATAACTGCCAGGACATCATCACCAAGTACGGCGTGAGCAATTCGTGTTACGAGTGTGCTATCGACACCACCGGACAATCCAATCACTGCACTACCCTGCTCTTTAATAAAATTTTCAACCAGCGAAATTTTTTGCGTAATGCCATTCAAAATCATTCTGATCCTTTGGGCAACATGACAACCTGACGGTTTTGGTACTGAAGAATATTCACGTTGTCGTTGACACGATTTTCGTTCATGTTTATAACGCCTTTTTTACCTTGCAGGTCATGAATAGTCGCCAGTTCACGACGCATATCTTCGCGGGATTTTATCGACTTCGACAGGACAGTTAGCAACATGAGTCCGGAATCATATCCCAAAATTTCCATTTTCCCCGGTGTTACCCCCATGTGTTTGCGAAACTCATTTCGAAAATGCCGATGGATAAATTTATCTGTATCATAAAAATAACTGCTTGAAAATATCGCATTGTCCACGTAATCAACTAAATTTTTATTTTTGCTTGACTCAGCTGCATACCAGTTTTCACTTCCAAGTATTTGTGCATTGATATTGAAATACTTGAACTGACGTGCGACGTATTCAAGATCTTCGTCATAGACCGGAAAGAATGCAGCGTCAATATTTTCAACACGGAAGAACTGACTTGCTTCAACGATATCTTCTTTGAGCTTGTTTTCCAGCATGACAAAATTATTGTAAG
>QQUM01000028.1 GCA_008501545.1 Calditrichota bacterium | reverse complement strand
GAAGTAACCGAAATGCAGGAAGACTATGTTGTCGGTGACACCAAAAAAGGCCGCGAACTGATGGACCATATCGACGAAGAAGTTGAAGCCACAGGCACTGTGAAAACGAATGAAGACGACATCAATACTATTTTTGTGTCTGGTTACAAAATAATCAAGCAAGACGACGAGAATTAAGTTCCGGGCAGTTTGTCCCAATTCCCTCCGGGTGTGCCAGCACTTGGCTGTCACACCCGGTAATGGCTTAAAGGAAACAATCGAAAATGAAAATAAAACCCTTATCCGATCATGTTATCGTACAACCTGATGAACATAAAGAGAAAAAACCAGGTGGTATCATCATCCCTGACACGGCCCAGGAGAAACCGCAAGAAGGTGAAATCATTGCAGTTGGACCGGGAAAAATGAACGATGAAGGAAAGAGAGTTCCATTGGAAGTGAAGAAAGGGGACAAGGTGTTGTTTGGAAAATATTCCGGCACGGAGATAACTGTTCACGATACCGAATATTTGATCATGAGAGAAAGCGATATTTTTGCAATTTTATAGAATGCACAACAATTATGGAATGTATAAAAAGTCAATCATCGAGTCCACGATGGGTACCGAAAGATGCTTCGCCCATCGACGCCGCTTCTTTTTATTGGGAATAGATTGCGAGAGAGCGAAGAATGGATGAGAAAATTTTAATTTTTGATCAGGATGGAAATCTTCAACAGACATACCGTCATGAACTTGAAGACGAAGGATATAGAGTCTACGCTGCATTCGATAATGAAGAAGCATTAGCGCATATTCACACGAATGCTATTGATATCGTTGTCATGGAAATCGTGTTTTCAAATGGTTTAGGTTTAGATTATCTTCATAATATCGCAAATACTGATCGGAGTTTAAAAGTGGTCATCAACTCCGGATTTACCGAATATAAATATGATTTTCATACATGGCTTGCCAATGCTTTTATCACAAAATCCGATGATTTAACCGAATTAAAAAGCACTATCAGGCGCATTCTGCAAAATATTGCATAATTAAAAAAGGAGATTTGAATAGATGTCAGCAAAATCAATTGGATTCAGTGGAGATGCCCGCACGTCTCTAAAAAAAGGCGTTGATCAGCTCGCAGCAGCCGTTGTGGCGACATTGGGTCCGAAAGGCAGAAATGTCGTCATCGAAAAAAAATACGGTGCGCCGACGATTACCAAAGATGGCGTTACAGTCGCCAAAGAAATCGAGCTGGAAAATCCACTGGAGAATATGGGTGCACAAATGGTGAAGGAAGTTGCATCCAAAACCAGCGATCTCGCTGGTGACGGTACCACGACCGCGACAGTTTTGGCGCAGGCAATTTTCGCTCAGGGTTTGAAGAACGTCACGGCAGGATCGAATCCAACGCAAATGAAACGCGGAATCGATAAAGCGGTTGCCGCCGTCGTTGCAGAGATCAAGAAATTCAGCAAGCCCATCCCCGGTAAAACCGAGATTGCCCAGGTAGGCGCCATTTCCGCCAACAACGACATGTCCATAGGTGAGTTGATTGCCGACGCCATGGAGAAGGTTGGCAAGGATGGTGTCATCACCATCGAGGAAGCCAAGGGCACGGAGACCACGCTCGAGATTGTCGAAGGCATGCAATTTGACCGAGGCTATCTCTCTCCCTATTTTGTTACCAACCCGGAGACCATGGAAGTTGAATTTGAGGAACCGCTCATTCTGATTCACGATAAAAAAATCAGCAACATGAAAGACGTGCTTCCACTGCTGGAGAAGGTTGCGCAAAAGGGCAAACCCTTGCTCATTATTGCAGAAGATGTTGAAGGCGAAGCCCTGGCAACCCTTGTTGTCAACAAGCTGCGCGGAACCTTGCGGATCGCTGCTGTCAAGGCGCCGGGTTTCGGCGACAGGCGCAAGGCAATGCTGGAAGACATTGCTACGCTCACAGGTGGGCGTGTAATTTCCGAAGAGGCTGGTTTCAAACTGGAGAATGCGACAACCACGGATTTGGGTAAAGCGAAAAAGGTCGTTATTAACAAGGAAGACACCACCATTGTAGAAGGTGCTGGCAAAAAGGACGATATAAAAGGCAGGATCAGCCAGATAAAGAAGCAGATCGAAGCCACAACATCGGATTACGACAGGGAAAAATTGCAAGAACGCCTGGCCAAGTTGGCTGGCGGTGTTGCGGTTCTCAAAATCGGTGCGGCTACTGAGGTGGAAATGAAGGAGAAAAAAGCCAGGGTTGAGGATGCACTGCATGCTACCCGAGCTGCGGTTGAAGAAGGCATTGTGCCCGGCGGTGGTGTGGCTTTGATTCGCGGTATGAAGGCTCTCGATTTTCTCGAGCTGAAGGGCGATGAGAAGATCGGTCTGGACATCGTACGCCGTGCGCTGGAAGAACCGCTGCGGCAGATTGTTAACAACGCCGGTCATGAAGGTTCGATCGTTGTGCGGCGAGTTATGGAAAGCAAAGAGAAAAACTTCGGTTTCAATGCAGAGACGGAACAATATGGCGATATGATCGAAGGTGGTGTCATTGACCCGACGAAGGTTACACGTGTCGCTTTGGAAAATGCAGCCAGCGTGGCAGGCTTATTGTTGATGACAGAAGCAACCATCGTTGACAAGCCCGAGCCGAAGAAACACACGTCTGGCATGCCGGACGGTAGCGAGATGTATTGATTGCGTTGCGATGATTCACCGTACTGGAGGGATACTACATGATACTGAAATCACAGCACGGCACTGCCCTCGATAGGTCATTCGGGATTAACTTGAACCTCCATATTCGAGGGCTCGAGCCGTCTGCAACTTTGGCTATTAACGAGTTGAGTTCAGAGTTGAGTCGCACAGGTCTGGATGTTTTCAGATTTGGATTGGGCCAATCGCCGTTTCCAGTTCCGGAACCGGTGGTTGACGCACTAAAAGAGAATGCCCACCAAAAAGACTACCTTCCGGTCAAAGGATTGTACCAGCTTCGGGAGGCAGTGGCCGATTATCACTGTCGCAAGCAAGGAATTCAGCGCAAGGCAGAAAATGTACTGATAGGTCCGGGTTCCAAGGAATTGATGTTCCTCATCCAGCTTTCATATTACGGCGATTTGGTAATTCCTACCCCATCCTGGGTTTCATACGCACCTCAGGCGCAAATTATCGGAAGAAATGTACGATGGTTGGCAACGCGCTCTGAAAACAACTGGCTTTTGATGCCTGAGGAGATAGAGGAACTCTGTGAAAACGATCCATACAGGCCGAGACTTCTCATCTTGAATAGCCCAAATAATCCTACCGGGCACGCTTATGACCGGAAACATTTGCAAGCACTTGCGAAGGTGGCGCGAAAATACCAGATGGTGTTGCTTTCCGATGAAATCTATGGCGAAATTCACCATGAGGGCAAACACATTTCGATAGCAGAATTTTATCCAGAAGGCACGATAATCAGCACAGGGTTGAGCAAGTGGTGTGGCGCCGGTGGCTGGCGACTGGGCACGTTTACGTTTCCGGACTCTCTACAATGGCTGCTTGAAGCCATGGCAGTTGTTGCCAGCGAAACCTACACATCGACAAGCGCTCCTATTCAATATGCTGCCGTAAGCGCTTTTCAGGGTGGGGAAGAAATCGAGACATACCTGTTGCAATGCCGCCGCGTGTTGAAATCGCTTGGTCAATACTGTTACAGAAAAATGCTGGAGGTGGGAATCAAAGTGCATGCGCCACAGGGAGCTTTTTACTTTTTCCCCAGTTTTTCTCCGTTTGAACAATCCCTAAAAAAGCATGGCATCCAAACAAGCCGTGCGCTAAGTGAAAATATTCTGCAAAGGACCGGTGTTGCCACAATACCCGGCGTCTGCTTTGGACGACCGGAACACAGGCTCGTTTTTCGTATGGCTTATGTGGATTTCGACGGCGCGGCTGTTTTGGCGCGACTTAAAGAAATCCCGAACAACGGCGTTCTCGATGATGCATTTTTGGAAGAAAATTGCCCCAGAGTTACGACGGGCATCGAAAGACTCTGTGACTGGGTGAGAAATCTGGACACGCGCGAATAGTCAGGTGCCCGGCACTTTGGAAGTGCCTGGCACCTTTTGCGGAAATCACACAAACAACAGCCTCAAATAAGTCCGCGGGTTCAGCAGCACATTCCGTTGAGTCACCCAGTCTATTATTTTGGAAATAAGGATGCGTACGTCGTTGCTTTTGGTCTCTCTCATCCACATTAGCATTTTCCAAAATTAAAAGTTCTAGAATTTATAATTGCAATTTATGTATGTTTTAGTAATATACAAAATATATGAATAAACCATTTTTAAATTGTATAGGCTTTGACTGGGACGATGGAAATAGTGAAAAAAATTGGATTCGTCATCAAGTTTCGAGAAATGAATCTGAACAAGTATTTTTTAATGAGCCATTAATTATTACCGATGACAAAAAACATTCGCAAATTGAGAAAAGATGGTATCTACTTGGAATATCCGATACTGGACGATTACTATTTATTGTATTTACAATAAGAAAAGATCTTATTCGTGTCATATCAGCACGAGATATGAATAAGAAGGAAAGAGAAGAATTTTATGCGCAAATTTAAAAAAATACCTAAATTTCAAAATGAAGATGAAGAGCGAGAATTCTGGGCAAAGTCAGATTCTACAGAATATATTAAATGGAATAAATCAGAAAAAATTGCTTTCCCAAAATTAAAACCATCAACAAAGACAATATCTCTTCGTCTACCGGAATTTATTTTAGATGAGATAAAAATGATTGCAAATAAAAGAGACGTTCCATATCAGTCTTTAATTAAAATTTTTTTAAAAGAAAGAATTGATCTGGAATTAAAGCAAACGATCCAATGAGCTAAATCTCAGGCGAAGAATTCATAATCATACGGGGAAACGATAATTCTACTTTAAGTGTGGCACCGATTGGCTTCGGTTATTGCCAAAGATTCTCTCACACAAACAACAACCTCAAATACGTCCACGGATTCAGCAACACATTTCGTGGTGTCACGCCGGCCATCATTTCGGAGATCAGGATGCGGACGTCGTTGCTTTTCGCGGCTTTGTTGACAACGAGATTGAGCAGCGGCTGGAAGCGTCCGAGTTTCTGCAGCATGGTGCTGGTGCGCAATTCGTCGCCCAGTTCCTGCCACAATTTTTGGTCGTATTCCCGCAATCGCTGTGCGGAAAAATCGCTGCCTTTGCAGACTTCGGTCAGCACCTCAGCGGCAATTTTTCCCGAGCACATGGCATTGCCAATGCCCTCGCCAGAGAATGGATCGATCAGTCCGGCGGCATCGCCGAGCAGGACAAAACCGTCACCGCTGGCTTTGCGCTGTTTGCTGCCCACCGGTAAATTCCAGCCGGAAATTTTTCCTAAAAGCTCTGCGTCCTTAAATCGTTCACGAAAATAGGGCGACTCCACCGCAGCCATATGCGCCTGCGGCAAGCTGATTTGGCGTTTTTTCAGTTCGTTGTGAAGCATGCCAATGCCTACATTTACCAAACCGTCCTCCAGTGGAAATATCCAGAAATAGCCCGGCAGCACGTCCTTGACAAAATGGATTTCGATGGCATCGGTCATCCCGGTTACACCGCGGTAGTAGGCGCGTGTCGCCACAACCCAGTGTTTGGGATCATGCTCGTAAAATCCCAGTTTGCGCGAGAGAATGGAGTTGTAGCCGTCGGCGCCAACGACGACTTTTGCTTCGAAGTCCAGGGCTTCTTTGTTTGCGTTGATCCCACTCACTCCGGTGATGTGCCCATCTTTCTGTAAAAAATCGGTCACCTTGAAGTTTTCGATGGTCTCCACATGTTTTTTCGCTTCCTGAAAGAGAATGTTGTCGTAGACTTTACGGCGGCAGACAAATCCCGGTGAGACCTTGTTGTTTTCCCGCGGGATGAACGGGACGGTGATTTTGGTCCCATTGGGTGCGGAAAAAAGAATGCCGCTTACAGCCACTTGTGGTGACTCCTGCACAGCATCGACGAGTCCCAGTTCTTCAAGGTAATTCACACTTTTTCCGGAAATGGCATCGCCGCAGATTTTATCACGTGGAAAGGTGTTTTTGTCCAGCAGCAGAACTTTTAAACCGGCACGGGCGGTATACAGGGCACAGGTGGAACCGGCAGGCCCGGCGCCGACAATGATGAGATCGTATCGTGAAGCCATGAAGTCTTATTTCATCCTCGCGTATTTGGTTTTGTATTTTTCGTTCAATCGGGTATGGCGGCTGGTCAGTGGCACTGCGCGTCCCTGAATAACTTCCAATTCAACATGGGTGCGACTATCGCGTGGATCGCCATCTGTAACGATGAGCGTCGCATCTTT
>QQUM01000496.1 GCA_008501545.1 Calditrichota bacterium | reverse complement strand
CTGAACGCGTTTTTGAAAGCATTATCGCAATCGGTATGGCATTTAGTGGCTTTGGATTCTGGAGTTTGATCTATAGCAAGCTTATCGGTATTGCAATCGTTGGTGTCTGGGCAGCTATGATGACGAAGTGGTTGCCGAAATTGCATTTTGATCGTGAGGCTGCCAGGGAGCTGTTCAGCTTTGGTTTGATGGTATTTATTCGCAATTTGTTTCGCTATGGTGCAGACAATGCAGCGAATTTTGCAGTACTTAAAGTGCTTGGTGGCGGGGCTTTGGGAATATACGAGAAAGCGTTTGGTCTCATGCGTTTACCGCAGAAGCACCTCACAAAAGGGATGAACAGCGTCGTTTTCGCTGCGATTGCCCGAATTCAGGATGAACCGGAACGTGTACGGGCTGCATTTCGTAAAGTCATTCTTTCTGTCAGTTTAATCAGTTTTCCGATTCTCGGCGGTATGGCGGTCGTTGCACCCAATCTTGTGCCGGTGCTTTTGGGAGACCAATGGCTGGAAACAATCGTGCCGTTACAAATCATGTGTGTTGCCGGTATCCTGCTGACGATCGATCCTTTCATCACCTCGGTGCTCACGGCTACTGGCTATGTTAAATTCACTGCAATGCGACGCAGTATTGAATTTGTTCTCATCGCTTCTGCTGCTTTTGTCGGGGTGCAGTTCGGCCTTCCCGGTGTTGCGGCTGCGGTGCTCATCGTTGCTTTCATCATCATGATCATTATGATTACGATCATCACGCGAAAATCGAAAATTGGATGGCTGGATTGTTTGCAACCACTGTGGCCGGCAGCCAGCACGACCGTTGCAATGCTCGTGGCGATGCTCGCGGTGAAATACGGTTTACTCGTGGCATATGATTTTTCCAATATTCTGATTTTGTTGATTCTAACACCGGTTGGTTTCGTTGTGTATTTTGGCATGCATTTTCTTGTCCGATTTAAACTTGTTCTGAATTTGCTTGACGAGTTAGGAAAAGATTCAAAAAAAGCCGGGCGCATTTTTCGGGAAAAAACACAGAAAATCAAAAGGAGAATTTTCCCTGCTTCAGGAAAAAAGACCGCAGTTGGGTAGTGTTTGCAGGTAATATTAATTATTTACGATGATATAATGGAGACAGGGAACGTTGGACTTACGAGTCATTTTTGCATATGTCGTGCTCATCATCGTGAGTGGTTGGACACTTCGCCGGCCCTACATCGGTGTTTTAGCAAATGTTTTTTTATTTCACATGAACCCAAGACAGCTTGGCGGTGGATTGGAAGATATCCGCTTCCAGTTTATTTTGAGTTCGGTACTCATCATTTCCTACCTTATAAACCTCAATCAATTCAAAGACGAGAATGAGAATCGCATTGAACTACCACTGAAATGGTTGTTTGCATTTCTTGGCTGGGGATTAGTTACCTGTGTCTGGGCAACAATCAATAAAGGGTATGCGCTCTCACAGACGTTTGACTTCATGAAGATCGTGATCTTCAGTTTTTTGATGTTCAAGATTGTCCGTACAGAGAAAGAGATGAAATATCTCATGTACACCATTCTCATCGGCTGTTGGTACACGTCTTTTATGGCACGCTGGGGAGAAGAATGGGGTTGGATTGATGAAGAATTGATGGGGATTGCTACCGGAGGCTCCGGGACGCATTTAATGATGTTTTTTCCCATGATGATTCTTTTTGCACTTTATGGAAATAAGTATGAAAAGATTGCAGCCTACGGCATGATCCCGTTTATACTTGATTTTCTGCCCATTACAAATGAAGGGATGCGTTCAACTTTTGTTGCCCTTGTCACCTCTTTTACATTTTTCTTTATTTTTACTCCAAATCGAATTCGTAAAAAAAGTATTATCCCGTTTGCATTTGGGGGTGTTCTTTTTGTGTTTGTGCTGACACCGCCCGACTATTGGGAAAATATGGCAACCATTCTCGACCCTGCTTCGGAGGGAAGTGCTGCATCACGTAGCGTTATTAATGAAGCAAGTATGAAGATGATCGCAGATTATCCGTTTGGGATTGGAAAAGGGCACTATTCTCCAATGTCCGTGGATTATGTGCCGGAGGAAGAACTTGCGAGAACAGGAGTTCGTGACGCCCACAATACTTACTTGAAAATCGCTGTTGAGCAGGGAATTTTAGGATTGATTCTGTGGCTGTCGATGGCGGCCTCCACGTGGTGGTATTTCAGGCGGGTGCGTTTGAAATTATCGGATGATCGGCCTCCGACCTATCTTCAACTTTATGCCCTGGGTTTGGAAATCGGTATGCTTGGAATTACCGCCGGTATTTATACCCATAACTACCAGGATCTGGATACGATCTATTGGTTTGTGGCATTCAGCTGTCTCGTTTTTAACCTCGACAGACGCTATCCGAACGCCGAACTTGTGAGTGAATCCTTGTATGCCGATGTCATGAAAAAACCTGAAATTAAGCCGGTGTATAATGCAGCAAAACCAGGAATTCGGACTCCGCAATCCCAGCATTTGTAAGGTATAAAACAGGCATTTATTACAATACTGCTTTGCGCGAAGCTTCCAATAATTCAATACAAAAATCAAGAGACACATAAACTATGTCTGAGTTGTTAAAAACTGTTTTTTACGGTACGATGCAAGCCACGGGGTTGTTTGATCTGACACGATATTTGAACAGGAAGAATGGACTCATTCTCACATACCACGGTGTTTTGGAAACAGGGACAGAAAACTATGTAAATCGCAATTGTGTATCCAGAGAGATGTTTGACCGGCAAGTGCGCTGGGTAAAAGAAAAATGCAATCCGGTGTCTGTCAGTGACATGGTTCAGATGATTCGAGGGAAAAAACACATGCCACCCAATGCAGTGGCAATTACATTTGATGACGGTTTTCGTAACAATTATAAAGTTGCATTTCCCGTTTTGAAAAAACACAATGTGCCGGCAACAATTTTTATCACAACCGACTTTATCGGAAGCAAAGGCGAAAAATTGTGGACAGAACGCATCGATTCCATTATTTACAGCGCAACCATACGCCGACTGCGCTTGCCGACAGAAAACGGGGAGGACTTGTTTGATATATCCACGCCGGAAAATAAAATAAAGTCATCAGATAAGATTCGTAAATATCTTAAATCCAAATCGCGTGAAGAGCGCGAACAGCATATCGTCGAGCTGGAGCGGCAAATAGAAGGCATGCGTGCCTTTATCGATGAAATGGATGAGCGTTATGATTTTATGGACTGGGATGAAGTAAACCAAATGGTGGAATCGGGAATAATTGAAATCGGTTCCCACACATGCAGTCATTCGATCTTATCAACGTTATCAGATGAACAAGTGCACTCGGAATTGCTCAATTCCAAAATGGCTATTGAAGCACAGTTAAACAAGCCCTGCACATTGTTCAGTTATCCCAACGGGACACAAAATGATTTTAAAAAGCGGGATAAAAAGATACTGCAAAAGCTTGGATATGAAACCGCCTTATCGCAGATTGATGGATTGAATAAAGTTGGTGAAGACATATACGCATTAAAACGGGTGAATATCGTTCGCTCACCAAACTTTCCATTCTTTTTATCCAAGGCGACAGGCATCTGGGGAAAAATAAAACGATTGGCAAATTAAGGGAGATATCTTTGGGTGAAAATACAGCTACCGCTGCAAATCTGAGTCAGACAAAATATAAAACAGAAATAATCACATCACAAACTGCTTTTCAAAATATCCAAGGGGAATGGAATCACCTGCTGTCGCAGAGTTTAAAGAAAAGTTTTTTCCTTACATGGGAATGGCAATTCCAGTGGTGGAAGTTTTATCAAAAGGTTGGTTCGGAGAAAAGTCTTTACATCGTCCTGATTCGTGATGAATTCGATAAAATTCAGGCCATTCTGCCGATGTATAAAACACACATCTCCGGTGTGTTAGGCAAGAAACTTGAATTACTCTATCTCGTTGGTTCAGGCCACGAGTCTTCGGAGTATCTCGATGCCATCGTCAGCAGCTCGGCTGATGAACAGCTGTATGAAACGCTGTGTGAATGTTTACAGCAGGCCGATGTTGATGGCGTGCACTTCAGCGACCTGCGCGATGATTCTGTTTTGCTGCCGTTGCTGCAGGATTGGGCCCGACAACAGGGATTGCATGCTGAAAAGCAGTATTGGAAAACCTGCCCTTTCATTCCGCTGCAAGGCAATTATGAAGATTTTATCGGGTCACTCTCCAAAAATATGCGTTACAATGTGCGCCGCCGTACACGCAATTTGGAGAAGAATCACAAAGTCGTTTTTCGTAAATCAGAAACAGCGGAAGATGCTGAAAAAACTGTAGGCGTGCTTTACGAATTGCATCGCAAACGCTGGGAAACCAAAGAAGGCGAGAGTAAATTCGATGATCCGTTGCGGGAGAAATTTCACGCCATAATTGCTGCCCCGCTTCTGGACGGCGGGTATTTGCGCTTTTATATTTTGGAAGTGGATGATGTCCCCGTAGCAACACTTTATTGTTTTGCCTATGACGGCCATGTTTACTACTATCAGGCCGGGATGGAACCGGAACTGGAGAAAAAAAGCATCGGCATGGTTGTGATGGGAAAAGCAATCGAGGCAAGCTTCGAAGAAGGTGCCCACGAATACGATTTCCTGCGCGGACTGGAAGATTACAAGTTTCGCTGGACAGATAAAACACGCGATACACACATATTGGAAATTGCCTTTAGCAAAGCCGCTGCATCCCACTTTGGGGCGCAGGCGAAATGGCGCGGGATGAAGAAGCAGATCAAGAAAGTAATCAAGAAGTGAAAAAACAGCCAATAGATAAAATTCGTGTCGCTCATCTCATGCAAGTGTTGCACTTTGGCGGGAAAGAAAACGGCATCGTCAATATCGTCAACAATACTGATTCTGAGATTTTTGAGAACTACATCATCACCTTCATTAAAGGTGGTTCATTGCATAAAATGGTGAAACCGGAGCGTTGCAAGATTGTTTCCACGGGTAGGAAGTGGGGCAACGATTCAACATTGCCATTCAAGGTTGCAGGTCGACTGCGCGAAAATGATGTCCACATGTTGCACACCCATGCCTGGAGCACGCTGATCGAGGGGTATGGTGGTGCCAAACTAGCCCGTACGCCGGTGATTATTCATGGCGAGCACGGCACGATGAAAGACGATAGCAGCAAACACCGGATTATCCAGCGATTTATCTGGGACCGGTTCGACAAAATTCTTAGCGTTTCTGAAGTATTAAGTGATCAACTTGCAAAACGAATTGGCTATCCACGCGAGAAAATCCAAACCCTGGTAAACGGTGTTGACCTCGATAAATTCATCGATCACCGGCATCTGGAAAACTACAAAGAAATTGTGGATTTGCCAGCGGATACACCGGTGTTCGGCTCTGTCGGCCGCCTGGTGCAGGTGAAGAATTATCCTTTACTGCTGCGCTCTGCGAAAAAAGTTTTCGAAAAGATGCCCAATGCCCGTTTGCTGCTCGTCGGCGCCGGACCGCTCTATCCGGAAACGAAAGCGATGATACAAGAATTGGGTATCGCCGAGAAGACTATATTTATACGCTGGCGAAAAAACATACCCGATTATATCCGCGCCATGGACGTTTTCATTCTGCCAAGTTTCAGCGAAGGTATGAGCAACACCATTCTCGAAGCCATGGCATGCTCGCGTACCGTCATCGCGACCGATGTGGGCGGCAATCCGGAGCTGGTGGATAACAACAAAACCGGCATGCTTGTGCCATCGGATGATGACGAAGCGATGTCAGCCGCGATTATCGACCTGTTGCACAATACGGAAAAACGCCGCACGTTTGCAGCAGCCGGCCGCCGGAAAGTGGAAGAACAGTATACTTTTCAACAAATGATTCGCCGTTATGAAAAACTGTATATTGAATTGGCGGAAGAAAAGATGAATTTGAGTCGCGGTTTAAAAGAAAAAATTGCACGTTGGCGTCAGGAAGAGCAGGCGATACCGGCTCCCCTCACACTGGAACCAGTAGAAGAGCTGGAGTAGATGTCGCCGTGTCCGTTTAAATGAGATTTTAACTGAGTGATTCGGCATTCGATTGGCCCAACCACAGTCTGAAACCTGAGTCACCATCTGGAGCCTGAAATACAGTCCGGAGCTGATCGAAAGCTGAATTTTTCAGTTAAAATCTTACAAAAAATATATATGAATAACGGGACGCAACGGTAGGGATAAAAGTAGAATTTTTGCTTAATTGATCTCTGCGCAGTTGCGCTTTTGCGTTTAAGAAAGTACACAAGTCAATTTAATGAAAGAGTATATCCAATGGCAATAATAGTTCGCAAAGCCAATCTTGAAAT
>QQUM01000323.1 GCA_008501545.1 Calditrichota bacterium | reverse complement strand
TCCGTTTTGACATCGGCGCGGAGAAACTGGTCGCTGGCGAAAAAGGACTGCAGGAATTTGAATTCGTTCTCGCCGACAGTTCTGTAGTACAAGCGGCAGCACGCATCGATGGGAAACATGTCATTCTGCCCCTGCAACAAGGACAGGTTGTAAAAGCCGTACGGTATGCATGGAAAAATGGGTCAGGTGCTTCGTTGTTTAATTCAGCCGGATTGCCGGCATCGACGTTTTCTATTTTGGTGAAGTAGTATTCTGTCACAGCTTAATTCGTGAGTTTGGTTCCTAAACGTCATGCCGGTTTGCGCTTTTTGCAATACCGGCATCCCATCGTACCACTATAGATTTTAGGTACGACTTCGATCAAAATGCAAAGAGAACTCGGCAGGATTCCGGTATTCTGCTGGAAAGCGCAGAAACCGGAATGACGCGATGAACGACGCACAATTATTAGGTATGACAGAGTAGTAATGCAGTAAAGCTTTTTGATCGGGCTTCCTATCCACGAACGATGGAGTATGTCCGGTTTTTATCCATCCATATAAATCCTGCTTTGCCTTAAATTACACCCTATTAAGCATAACAACGAAAGAAGGTTCACTATGGAGCGTCGTGATTTTATGAAACGGCTGAGCGCTGCGACGCTTGGCGCTGGCATGCTCTCTTCCGCGCAAGGCACCCAGGCAAGTCCAGGCAAAAAAACCAGTTCGCAAACTGAGAATGAAACAATATGGAACCGCAAGGTTCCTGTCCGCTACACAACAGATGTTGCGGTAATTGGGGGTGGCATAGCAGGTGTCTCTGCAGCCTGCGCTGCTGCCAAGTCTGGTGCGAAAGTGATTCTCGTTGAACGCTTCGCGATTACCGGCGGCATGTTGACCACTGGAGGCGTAGCCAACTTCTGTGGACAGATGAGCGGTCAGGGGGAAGTCTTTGATCAGATGGTTCATGATCTCAGGATATGGGATGCTATCGGTTATGGCAAGGATACATGCTTTCACTACGAAATTTTCGCCATCATTTTACAGGAGATGCTCCTCGAACGAGGGGTACATTTGCTGCTACACACACGTTTCGTCGATGTGCAAACGGACGGCAACGGGCGCATCGAAGAGTGTATCGTTTGTGGCAAAAGCGGCCCTGAGGCCCTGCGTGCAAAACAGTTCATCGATTGCACGGGCGATGGCGACGTGGCCCGCTATGCTGGCTTCGAGACGATGCAGGGAGGCCCGAGCGGGTACCAACTGCCGATGTCGATGATGTATTTCGTACGTCACGTCGAATCCAAAGATGGCAAATCCCACCTGCCCGAAGGCTGGTTTAATCCCGTGCGCAAGAAAGACGATCTGCCCATGACAAGCATTTGGCCTGACGGCCCCGGGGGCAACGCAATCAAAATTAAAATTCCGATGTTCGATTCAACGGATACACAAAGTCTCACCAAAGCCGAGGTAGCAGGTCGCCGGCGAATGATGGAAGTGCTCGATTTTCACCAGCGCCAGGAGAAAAAGCCATGGCTCCTGGACCATTGCAGCCCGATCATCGGCACCCGTGAAGGTTGCCGCATTGTCGGTGACTACATCCTCACCGTTGATGATCTGCGTGCCGGTCGCGCCTTCGATGACGGTGTTGCCCGCGGAACGTTCTATCTCGACGGGCACAAACCGGACGATGACAAACGCACCTATATTCTGCCAAAGGATCAGCTCCAGGTTCCACCCTATCAGATTCCGCTGCGAAGCTTAATCGCCAGGGACGCCACGAATCTGATGATGGCGGGCCGCTGTTTTTCGGGTGATCAATTGGCTTTGTCCTCAGCTCGCGTCAGCACAACCGGTTCAATGATGGGGCAGGCCGTGGGCATCACAGCAGGACTGTGCATCCGGAAACAGTGCGACCCCCGTAACGTTGATCCGCAGGATGTCAAGCGCATCATCATCGCACGCGGTGGCGAACTGGCTGTATAGACCGGTTTGCAGAAGCAACGACCGGTTTACGCAACCGTATTATTTGGCAGGGTACTTCGTCGTAAAAAGACCAGATGCGCCTTCTGTTTTTTGAGCTTGCTTTTTCTTTATTATTAAATTATTAACATCTGTAGCTACTGTTTTACACAACAAACTGTGTATTATAAACCGACGGAAAACTGTCGGATAATATTTATTGTTAGGTGCTGCTATAAGTACGTCATCAATTGATAGCTGATTCTCTATTGGACTTAAATAAATGAGTTGATACCGATATTCTGGAAAAACTAAGTAATGAAATCATTACCTAACAGCATCAAAATTATTGCATTTTTCGAAAAAGAGTGTATATTTTTTTAGTTTTAGTTTTAGTTTTAGTTTTAGTTTTAGTTTTAGTTTTAATTTTAGTCGAGCAGTTTACCCGGTGCGGCGGCTGATAAAAAATGGGACACCTCCGGTTCGGCGTCTCGCTCTCCTGTTTTTCTATCATGTGTTACCATTCCCGCTTTTATGCACAGCCTGGATTGATTTGCACTTGTTTTGATCCACCTTATGGTAAAATTTCCCCGAAAAACTTGTAACTTGTGGCTTGTTGATTTAACACACTGACATTAAACCGGAGAATCCCATGCTACGAAAACCCCTATTTCCTTCTCTGTTGATCCTTTCCCTTCTTTTTTATTTTTGTAATAAAGATCCTGTCTCTCCGAAACTGGAGCCCGGCAAACGCAACTACGTCTGGTCGCTTGATACCTTGGATATGCCCGTGAATTATATTGGCGCGATATGGGGCGCCACACCGAACGATGTGTGGGCAGTTGGAGCGGGTGGAACACAAAATGACCGGTTGTTGCATTTTGATGGTGAAGAATGGACAACCTATACGAAGGAAATTATCTGGTGTTCTGGAAATACATTGTTTGGTTTCAGCGCAGATGATGTCTGGATGGGGGGCGGCGGTGGCTGGTTGTCGCATGGCGCGGGAATCTGGCATTTTGACGGGAACACATGGAGTGAACGCTATGTGTATGATATTGATAGTGCTTATCAAATGGAAGTACAGGATATCTGGGGGACGTCCCATAAAGATATTTATGCGTCTGGTATCGTCAGTTTTTATGATGGCCAAAAAGATGACATGCGTGGTTTTTTACTCCATTTTGATGGTAAAAATTGGAAGACTATCATCGATGTTGGACCTTATAATTCACAATTTATAAAAGTTCGAAAAGAAAAGAAAAAACTATTTATACTATCCTGGCAGAATGGTCTCATTAGCAATGGTCCAGACAGATGGACGCTTAACTTGGTTGAAGAAGATTCGGTTAAGGAATTTTACTCATCGCAAAATTTTGTCAATTTAAATATGATAGGAAATAGGGCTTATTTTGTCATAGATAATGAAATATACAGATATTCTGGAACTGATTTAGCAAAAGAGCTGTCGTTTGCTGATTCACAACTCAATCTTAGGGTCTATGGAGTTTATGGAAAAAATGAAGCAGACATTTTTATCAAAACCCGAGATGGACTTGCTCACTATAATGGTGAGGAGACTCAACACCTTTATGAATTTCCAGCGCCCCGGATGAGTCTGCTGAACACGCCCGGTATTTTTAGCACTGATATCTTTTTTGCTGTGAGAAATGCATCGGATGTGAATGCATGGAATTTAGTCTTGCACGGTACAATAATGAATAATGGAGGAGAGTTGCCGTAAAAATCAAAATTACAACTAAAAATAAGGAGACGATGCGACAACATCGTCTCCCAGATGAATAGAACAAGCTCACACTTAAGGTTGGCACCCTTGTTTGCAGTTAAAGTAGTCCTGCAGTGGGCTGTTCTTTGTTTAAAATAATATATTTCCGAAGAAAGGAAAGAAAATCATGAAACGAATCAGTTTGTTCTGTTACGCTATAGCCCTTCTAATGAATATTGGATTCTCACAGACTATCCCGGGTTCGAAAACTATTACATCTGTACCTGTTCCCATTGAGCAAATCAATTCATCAACTTACGAGGGTGGCCTTTACGATATTGGTCGAAGAACTGAAAGCTCTAATGTTTATATCGCCAGGAGCTATTATGTTTTTGATTTGAGTAACATTCCTAACAATGCGACCATCACCCAGGTTAAGGTCATATATTCAACAAGCGGTTCAGGCTATAGTTTTAAACTCACAAAAGTTGGATATATAAGTTATAATCCTGAGGATGATTGGAATACAATTGGGAGTAGCACCGAACTTAAAACTGGAATATCTTACGGTTCCAGCAACTTTATATCAGACGATTTAAAAACAGATATCCAAAATGCAATTGGTGGTGAGGATGCAATTGCACTTGGTGGTGTCTCTGAAAATGAAGGAACAAATGGATCAAATAGCTATTTGGATTTGTCGCTGGACGTTGATTATACAACACCTGCATCAGAAATTAGTGTGACTGTTCGCAATGATCTTGATGGCGCTGACGGTGGAAACATTGGATCCGCAATTTATCCTGCTTCAGCCACATCGCATACTAGTCCATATACGTTTGATGTGTATGAACAGAAACGCCTGAACCTCGCTGCATATGATAACCAGAGTATTAATGGTAGAACGTGGTTTTTTAATGACTCGGAATATCCGTTCGAAAACAGTAAATGGGAAAAAGAAGTTGGTGGTAATGTTTCTTTTCTCTCTAATTCCGCTTCCTTTACTACTGCACAGCTAACTGAAAGTGATGATAATGCAATTTTTAATGCCTTTCTAAAAAACGCAACCTACACTACCAGCGGCGCTTTGTCTGATAACGAAATGTGGATTTTTCCAGCCACACTAACAGGTAATGTAACTGTGCCTTCAAGTTATAGCCTTACAATTGCATCCACATCCACGGTTAATCTAAATGGCTATTCCATTAAATCAACCGGCGGCGCCATAGTGCAAGAAAGTGGTTCAACGATAAATGGCCTGGATGCTTATTTGAAATATTATTCAACTTTAAAAGGTCTTTACTCATCTGTGTCGAGTGCAGTGAGTAATGCTGGTTATTATTATACTGTCGAGCTCTTAAATAAGACCTATAACCAAAATTTTAGCATTACGAATAACAGCAATAATATCAGATTGAAAGGTGTAAGCGGAACAGTAGTCAATGGACATATTACAATCACTAATTCAAGCTGGTGTTCCGTTGGTGATTTTAGAATTGGTAATTATAAGACCATTACAATAAATGGCGGCACTGGATCTCGCCTTGAGAATATTGTTTACAACTCAAATGCCCACCTTGCAATAATAAATGTTTATAGTGGCGTTGCAACGGGAATGTATAATCTGGATTATGACGGGCAAACAACAGATTTCGCATGGAACTTTTATAACTCAAACACAAATGGGTTACACCAAAATCACATTGAAGGATATGATATAGCTATTAACTCAGCTTCAAATTCTTATGTGGGAATGAGCAGTGCATCATTTTGTGAGAATGAGCTCGATTTATATGCTGCCGGCGGTAGTTCAATTTATGCAATCAGGCCAACTTTAAGTTACCCCGGGGCATATTCCGGTAATTGTGACATCATCGAACCGGTACAATATTGCGGCGGCAGAACACAGTCCGGCAAATCTCAAATGATTTCCAATACAACGTCAACAAGTAGCTTGTTATTCGGAGCAAACACGTTATTTATTGATCTGTTTGCTGATGATAATCTTAGCAGGGAATCGGTATTGAGCGAGGAAATTAAAAATCAAATCAGTGCAGTCATTTCTACTTATAAAAGTGCGATTACTGAGAATCTGACATACAGCGAATTAAAAAAAGCGCTAAGCAGGATATCTGCATGTTATCGATTATTAGGAAAAGAAGACATTTTCGCCGGATATATCTCAGGCTTGGTTGGCAATCAGAATATCCCGATTGAGATGATAAGATTTACATTACCCGACTTGGTAAAACAAGGCAATTACAAAGATGCACTGAATCTGATTGACGGAATATTAAACTACAAGGATATCCCGAAAGATTTGGGATATGAGTTATTATATGAGAAGGGAACTATCCTAAAATACGCTCTGAATGATTCAGAGCAAGCAGAAAAAGTGTTTTTAGCGTTATATAATAATTCGGGTGACCATGTTCTTGCGAATTTTGCCAAAGCGCAATTGGAAAGCGCAAATATTGAAAGTGAAAAGGATAAACCAATAATTGAGAATTTTTCTAATGAAGATAATTTAATCATATCCGCATACCCGAATCCAGAGCCGGTCGGGATTGATTGGACAGATTTTTTAGTTTTATAAGTGATCAATCAGTTTTCAATTTTTGATTTTTTCCTTTTGTTTGTGTTGGCGCATAGCATTTAAAGTTGGGGACGCAGTCAAGGC